>CAZYSF010000174.1:0-4858 GCA_964649635.1 uncultured Anaerolineales bacterium
AGGGTCATAAGCCCGGTGGCGTTCTCGGGCCTCGTACTCGTTTATGATCTCAAGCGGATAAACGATCCGCGCCGCCCCGACGCGATGGCCAACGGCCAGTTCATCCTCATCCGGCGGAAAGTGTACAGCGAAACGGGAGGCCATCATGCGCTTGCGGGGTCCATCCTGGAGGACCGGGCAATCGCGGAAACCCTCAAACGCGCGGGGCACACCATCCTGCTGATCGACGGGCGCGCGCTCGCCAGCGTCCGCATGCACACATCGCTGAAGGAAATCTGGGAAAGCTGGGTTAAAACCATCTACCCCGGCCTGCGGGATAAGCCGGAGATGGTCCTCTACCTCGCCGGCGCCTTTATTATCGGCGCGGTGGTTTTTCCGGTTTGGTGGATCGCGGCTTTGATCGGGTTAATCCTCGTTCGCACGCTTCCGGCCCTCTTGATCTTCCTCGAAGCCACGGCTTTCTGGGTGTATTTTCTCCGGAACCGCGTTATCGACCTGGCGTCCTATAAAATTCCCGCGGCGTATGCGCTGACCGTGCCGGTCGGAATTATCTGTTTCAGCAGCATGATGCTGGATTCGTACTTCCGCGTGCGTTCCGGGCGGGGGCTTAACTGGAAAGGCCGAACGTATCTGACGAAGTAGGGGGCTATCTACAAAGAATAACCGGGGCCTCCATGATCGTTATGCCCGCGCCTGCCCTCGCGAAGCAAGGGTGCATCCAGCGGGCATCCACTCCGCCGTCCGGTTGAAAAGTTGTTCCGACCGGATTTCCTGATTCCGACCGGGCGCCCTGCGAGTGCCCGCCGGAATCCGGCGCCCGCCTAGACCCGCAAGCACGCGTACCAACGCCGGCAATGCAGGAGGCGGGATTGATACTCTGCGCTTTGGCCTTATTACTCCTGGTTCGCTCGAAAATCTCATGGGAGTTCTGGATCCGCGAAGACGTTCCCGGAACGGCGATCCGGCGTGAAATCAACGGCGAACCGATCCACGCCAACCGGTTCCTGGAATTTATAGGGGTCGTGATATGGGCTGCCGGGATCGGTGTCGGATTCGGCAGCCTTCTCGGGGTTGTCGCCACACTGGCATTGCTTGTCCCTGGATTAAAACCTCGAACAACTCAACCCGGGGGTAGCGAACCAGGTTGCACCCAATAATTGGCCCCAATCGCTCACATTCCCCCCATTTGCTTCAACAAATGGGGGAGGACATTCCTTCATTTCCCCTTCCCATTTACTCCCTTCTCCGAGGAGCGAAGCGACCCCGGCCTACCCCAACCGGGGCAAGCGAAGGGATCGCTCGCCATGACGGCAGACGGTTTTTCAGCAGACTGTTAGTCCATTAATTCCAAATAATATCTTCATATCTGCCCAACCGGGTCTTCATGCGGATTTGGATAATTACACATGGCTTATAGAAATCCCCCACAAAGAAGGGAAGCGGCGTCATGTCCTCCTCAAACAAGCAATCCATCACACGGAAATGGTTCACCCCCAAACGGATTCTCGCCATCGTGGCGGCGGTCGTCGTCATCGCCGGCGGCGGCACGGCCTTCGCGCTCTGGAGAAAAAGCCAGACCGCCGTTCCGGCAGTGGAAAGCGCGGTGCAAACCGCGACGGCCCAGCGCGGGGATTTGAAGCTGTTCGCGACCGGAACGGGAACGCTGATCGCCGGGGCGGAAGCGACCTTCGGATTCGACGTCGGCGGCACGGTTGTGGAAGTGACCGCCCAGGTGGGCGACGTGGTGGACGCCGGGGATCTTTTGGCGCGGCTGGATGATGCCGACGCGCAGAAACAATATCTGCAGGCGCAGCGCGCGTTGGGCGAATTCACCTCCCCGGCCGCGATATCCTCCGCCAAGCTCGCGGTGGCCGACGCGAAGGTGGCGGTGGTCAATACGAAAGGCACGCTTGCCTACCTGATCAGCCCGGATGTGGTGTATTGGGAGGAGCGGGTGGCCGCTGCCGAAACCGCGCTGCAGCAGGCGCAGGCGGAAGCCGCCGCCAATCCCTCGGCGGAGGCCGATAAAAAGGTCAAAGCCGCGGCACAGATGCTGCAGGTTACCAAAAACTACCTCGCCCAGGCCTGGCTGGATTATCAGAACGATTACTGTCCGGAGACCTTCCTGACAATTGTCACTGAAGGGCGCGAAAAAAAGAAAATGGTCATTCCCCCGTCGACACAGGACGTCGCTCAAGCGCGCTCGGAATATGAACTGGCAAAATACACGCTGCAGGAAGCCGAATGGTACCTGACCGCGATCACCACCGGCACGGCGCCCGAGGGCGCCGCCGGCGCCAGCCTCGCCGCCTTCGAACAGGCGCAGGAGGATCTGGCGTCCGCCCAGGATGCTATCGACGCGACGTTGCTGAATGCGCCGATCCACGGAACGGTCATGTCGGTGGGATTCCAGCAGGGGGACGCCGTCGGATCCGACGCCACGGTCACGATCTCCAACCTGGACCAGCCCTACCAGTTGGAGGTTTACCTCGATGAAAGCGATTGGGGAAACATCAAGCCGGGATACCCGGTCGAAGTCACCTTCGATCTGCTGCCGGAAAAAGTCTACACCGGCACAGTCCTCTCGGTCGATCCCGGACTCATGTCGACCAACGGATCGGCCTACATCCACGCCTACGTGAAACTGGATGCGGCGATCGACATGGACCTGCCGCTCGGCACCGGCGCCTCGGTGGATGTGATCGGCGGACAGGCCGAAAACGCGCTGCTCATCCCGGTCGAAGCCCTGCATGAGATCGCCGACGGCAAGTACGCGGTCTTCGTCCTGGTGGACGGCGAGCCCAAGATGCGCCTGGTGGAAATCGGGATCCGGGACCTGATCTACGCCGAGGTTAAATCCGGCCTGGCCGAAGGCGACGTGGTCACCACCGGGATAACGGAGACGAACTGATGGAACACCCAGTGGTGATTGAGACCCGCGATCTTTCGAAAATTTACGGCGTGGGGGATACGCGCGTGGCGGCGGTCGACGGGATCAGCATCCGGATCGAACGGGGCGAGTTCATCGCCGTGATGGGCCCTTCGGGATCCGGCAAAAGCACGCTGATGTACATCCTCGGCTGCCTGGCCACGCCCAGTTCGGGAAAATACTTTCTGGACGGGGAGGACGCAAGCGATATGAATCGGCGCGAGCTGGCGTTCATCCGCAGCCGCAAGATCGGATTCATTTTCCAATCCTACAACCTGCTGGCGCGCACGACGGCGCTGCGCAACGTCACCCTGCCGCTGCTGTATAACCGTTCCCTTCGCGCGGATGCCAAAACCAGTGAAACCAGGGGCCGCGAGCTCCTCGAGCAGGTCGGCCTGGGAGACCGGCTGCACCACCAGCCGCACGAGCTCTCCGGCGGACAGCAGCAGCGGGTGGCGATTGCGCGATCCTTGATCAACGATCCGGTGATGATCATCGCCGACGAACCGACCGGCAACCTGGACAGCCATTCCGGCGAAGAGGTAATGCGCATCCTGCAGGACCTGCACCGCAAGGGCGTCACGATCGTGATGGTCACGCACAATCCGCGGATCGCCGCCGAGGCCACCCGCGCGATCCATCTTTCCGACGGCCGCGTCGCCGACATCGTTCGCAACGAACTCCACGAAGGACACTAAGAAAACCGGAAGAACACGAAGGTTTTAATAAAATATACCTTCGTGTTCTTCCGAACTTCCTTCGTGCGCTTCGTGGAAAAAGGAAGGCAACCATATGAATCCGATCGAAATTCTGCGTATTTCCTGGGAAGCCATCGGCCGGAACAAGGTCCGATCGATCCTGACGATGCTCGGGATCATCATCGGCGTGGCGGCGGTGATCATCATGGTGGCGATCAGCGCCGGGACCGAAGCCACCATCCAGGAGAACATCACCGGCCTGGGTTCAAACCTGATCTTCGTCTCCTCCAACTTCAGCCGCGGCGGCCCGCCGGGAATGATGACGGCTAGCAGTTCCGGCGGGCTGGTATTCGACGACGCCACGGCCATCGCGGAGGAAGTGGACGGGGTCAGCGCCGTGGTGGTCGAGCAGTCATCCTCCCAGACGGTGAAAGCCGGAAAGACGAGCCTGGAAGGGGTTTCCATCCAGGGAACCACTCCGGGGTTCCCCGCCGTGCGCGATATGGAAATGGCGACCGGCCGGTATTTCAACGACGAGGAAGTGGACCGGAAAACGAAGGTCGCCGTGCTGGGCAGCACCCTGGCGGAAGAGCTTTTTGGCGCAGCCAATCCCGTCGGCCAGGTGATCGGCGTCGGGTCGATCAAGCTGACCGTGATCGGCGTGCTGGCGGAAAAAGGCACGGTCGGGGAGATCGATTACGACTCGCGGCTTTACACCCCGATCACCGTAGTCTTCGAGAAGTTCACGGATTCCATGTTCGCCCGCATCCGCGGCGATGCGGTACGGATGGTTTACGTCAAAGTCAGCGACACCGAAACGATCGACAGCATCATCCTGCAAATCAAGCTGCTGCTGGCCAAGCGGCACAAGACGACCCTCGACGACCTGGACGTGACGATCACAACCCAGCAGGACGTGATCACGGCCCAAGGGTCCACCACCTCGGCCTTCCGCTCGCTGCTTGGTTGGGTGGCGGGCGTCTCGCTCCTGGTGGGCGGGATCGGGATCATGAACATCATGCTCGTTTCCGTCACGGAGCGAACGCGTGAGATCGGGATCCGCCAGGCGGTCGGGGCGACCCCATCCGACATCCTCCTTCAGTTCATGACCGAAGCACTGCTGCTCTCGGTGGTGGGCGGAATCCTCGGAATGCTGGCCGGCTTCGGCGGCTCCTGGATCTTCTCGCAGGCAAGCGCCATGCGCACGGTCGTCAGCCCCGCGTCGATACTG
>CAZYSF010000175.1:0-2016 GCA_964649635.1 uncultured Anaerolineales bacterium
GTGTTCCCCCGACCCTAAGGGTCTGCGAGCATACAACGGCGTATATAACCGCCACAAGACCCTTAGGGTCAGGGGGATGGATCCTCACGTCGATCAATCTTTATCGATTGTTTCCCGTCGGATTGGTTTCACTTCTCACGAAGTGATATTATTCCCCCGCCCATGCCGACCAACTCCGTGAATACCGAAACTCCTGCCGCCGGCACCCGCACCGGGACAGCACCCGCCCGCGGGACTCCCCTCCCCCGCCGCCGGTCGTTCCAGATCGCCGTGCTGTGCCTGGCCGCCTTCATCACCTCCGCCGCGGTCGCGCTCAACGTTTTTGAGACGATGCCCCACCTCGAGGACGAGCACGCCAATTACTTCCAGGCCCAGGTTTTCGCCGGCGGGGCAATCGCCGCCCCCGCCCCGCCCTCGCGGGATTCCTTCTTCATCCCGTTCGTGATCGTCCGCGATGGGCTCTGGTTCGCCAAATACACGCCCGGCTTCCCGCTCGCCCTCTCCCTCGGCGTCCTGCTCGGCGCGCCGTGGTTCACCAACGCGCTCGCCTCCGCGCTCGTCCTGTTCGGCGTCTTCCTCCTCGGCCGGGATCTGTTTGATCCGGATACCGGCCTGCTGGCCGCCGCGCTCGGCGCGGTCGCGCCCGCGTTCGTCATCCTTTCCGGAACCATGCTCCCGCATCCGGTGACGATGGCCGCGCTGGTGTTCTTCGCCTGGGGCTTCCTCCGCCTGTCCCCGCGGAGCGACGTTCCCGGCCTTGGCTTTATGCGGCAATGTCAATCGCGAATCGGGGGCGACCGCCGCGCCGGCGAACCCCGCGCCGCCGCTTTCGCCATCCTCGCCGGCGCCGCGCTCGGGCTGGCCGTGCTGTGCCGGCCGTGGACGGCGTTCGCCATCGCGCTCCCTTTCATCGCCATCGCCTTGGCCGATGTTTTTCGCGCGCTATTGGAACGCGACGCGTTGGGGCGCAGCACGCTGCGCCCCTACCTGTTGCTTGGGATGGTTTGCCTTGCGGTATGCGCCCTGCTCCCGCTCTACAATTTCATCGTCACCGGTTCCCCCTTCACCAATACCTACACGCTCTGGTGGCCCTACGATACGGTCGGCTTCGGCCCGGGCGCCGGGTTCGAGGGCGGCCATTCGCTCCTTCTCGGCCTGGTCAACGCCGAGAAGGACCTCTCCGCCTTTCAAACCGCCTTGCTCGGCTGGCCCGCGCCGCTCGGCATTCCCCTCGCGGCATTGCCGCTGATCCTCGGCCTGCTCCTCGCGCCCCGCCGCCGGGCCGATTGGCTGCTTCTGCTTCCGCCGCTCGCGCTCGTCGCGGCGCATCTCGCCTACTGGGCCCGCGCCGGGGATTTCTTCGGCGGCCGCTACTATTCGGAGGGCATGCCGTTCCTCTGGCTGCTTGCCGCCCACGGCCTTCTGAAGATCCCGGCCGGCAAATGGATGACCGTCGCCGTTCGCGCCGCGCTGCCGGTCCTGCTTGCCTGGGGCGTCTTTTTCCAGATCCTGCCGCGGTTCGCCGGCGGGCGCGGCCTCTACGGCACCTCGCGGGAAACCGTCGCCGCTTCCGGCGCCGCCGGGTTGCACAACGCGCTGGTGTTCATTAATATCCATGCCTGGAAGGATCTGGCCAATTTTTCCTGGCTCAATTCCCCCTTCCTGGATGACGACGTGATCTTCGCGCGCGATATGGGCGGCCGCGCGAACACCCAAATCATCGAAGCGTTCCCCGGCCGGGAGATCTACTATTACACGCCCGGCGGCACGCTGACCCCGGCGGACGGCGCGGAATAATCCAGCGTTTTTCTGATCGCATCCGGCCCAAGGAGCCAAAATCATGTCTCACCAAAAATATAACTCATCGCCATGGACGTGGATCGGATGTCTGGGGATCGCGCTCTGTCTGTGCGCAAGCGGTATCGCCGTCCCGCTGGGAATTCTGGCTGTGAACGAGGACGCCCGCGCCCGCGCCGGATCGGTGCTGGGTTTTGCGCCGGCGACCGCAACGGCCAC
>CAZYSF010000176.1:0-2276 GCA_964649635.1 uncultured Anaerolineales bacterium
TGCCCGGCGCCATACCAATCATAATAGGGCTGGAAGAACCATATCGACAGCCCGGCCAGCAAACAAGCCAGCAAGAGAATCCGCCCCCAGCCCCTCCAATCGGTCAACCGGCCGGAGCGCGCCAGCATCATCCATCCGGCAAACAGCAATCCCATGACCGCGATCGCGAGCGAGATCGGATAATTCCATCCGTTGGTGGGCCAGAGCGAGCCGACGGCAAGCGCCGTTAACGCCACCAGCGGGACGGCTGTCCGCCAGCGATTTAGACGCTCCGGCGCGACCACCATCGCGACCGAACCCGCCAGCGAAAGAATGATCAGCGGCATGGCGATCAGGTGGGCGTGCAAATCCGCATATAGAAAAGTGAAAAACGGGAATTCCGTGATCGACCAGTCGGTTACATACTCCCCGTTGGGACCCGGCGGGAATTGAATGGCGCGGCTTGCATTCCAATACCATTCGCTTAACCCGCCGGGAATGACCGCCTGCCCCGAAATGATCCGGAAAGCCCCTGCAATGACGTGAAGCACATCCCCCATTCCGAATAACAAACCCTGCGGGATGGATAATGGACTGAGGCTGACAAGGCCATTCCATATGAAACGAACCTCGCCGAGGTTGCCCAGCACGGATAGCATCACCGCTGCGCCGATTCCGGCCAGGACGGGCGAGACGTGCACGGTGCCCTTCCGGCGCAGGCTCTCCATTAAATTCCACACTACGCCGTACGTAGCCAGGCCAAGCGTTCCAAACAACAACGGAAGGGCCAGGTTATACCCGATCGAGGGAACGGTGCCCATCAGTTTAATCGGGATGGCGACGAGGACCAATCCAAAATAATAGTAATTAAGGTACCCGCCGGAAAACCAGGGGTCATAGGGGGGAAAGCTCGTACTTCTGAGAACGGCGTTCAGATAGGAGAAGTCCATCGGCTTCTCCCCGCCGGTCCACAGATGCCAAAGATCGCCGTACCCCAGCCGCAGGAGAAGATCAAAGAGGAAGAATGCGACGAACACAATTTCCATCGTCAGCCAGGTTTTGCGCAATTCTCCGAACCAATTCCGCCATTTGGCGCGTTCCCGCCATGCCAGGATTCCCCCCAAGGCAACGAATGCAATCCAGATTGCGGCGATCGTGGTCCACACAAACGGCACCCGATTGCTGCTCAACAGCCATGTCACCCAGCTGACCAGCAGCCAGCCGGCGATTTTCGCCATCGAATAGCCCTTATCCGGCAAACCTCCGAAGGCAATCGCCACATACGGCAATGCCGCCCATCCCGTCAGGATAATCCAGATCAGCCATAACCCGGCGGCCAGGCCGGGATACTTGTTCCAGATCCATTCATAGGAGAACATCTCCGACCACGTTCCCCCCGCCCGCTGCTCCGCGAGCCGGTCGTCCGGGAGCATCAGACGGTTAAGGGTGGAGAACGGCAGGCCGGCATCCTGCTTTTCGACGCGGCTGATGTCGACCGCCAGCAGGATGTTCTGCGCATTGGTTTGCGAATAATCCGCCCGCTTCTGGAAGATCCATACCGGGGCATGGTCGTAGACGCTGAAGGATTCCTCCGCCGCCAGCGGATTGAGGTTGAAGATCGGCAGTTCGGGCTCGGCGCCCCACGAGAGGGTCCCGGCCAGATCCGAGACCGTAAGCGGGCCGAAAGTGAACGGATGCTGGAATACGGCGACCATCTCGAATCCGAGCCGCCCGTCGAACAGCGCCCGGTAATATTCCATCGTCATCGGGTAGACCGCCGGCATCCGGCACACGCTCCAGATCCGGCGCTGGCTTTGAATGATGATGTAATCCGACCGGGCGAGGTTGTCGATCAGCATCTGCCGCTTTTGCTCGACGTCCGGCCACTCGATATTCATCCGGGTGGCGCCCACGCGGTCGAACAGGAGGTTGGCGTCGAATCCGTCAAGGTTGAACGGAATTCCCTCGTCCCAGTCCTCGTCGACAAACCAGGCGCCCTTGACCGTGAATGGGCCGCCGCGCGCGGCCGACACATACAGGTGATAGCGCTGCCCCGCCACCAGCGGTACGGGTCCGAAGCCCGCGTCCACCCGCTCGCCGCGGTCCCCTATGCCGGTATGGGGAACCGCAATATCGGCTTGCGCAATCGGCGCGGGGCCGGCCGGTTCGGTGAACAGTTCGACGTGCATGAGCGAATCGGACCCACCGGAGAGATCCTGGACGTAGCCGAGTGAAAGCCGCTCGACCGTTCCGGAATGCACGGCGTCAAAGCTGTTGCGGACGGCTTCGGCGCCGAT
>CAZYSF010000177.1:0-10510 GCA_964649635.1 uncultured Anaerolineales bacterium
AGTAGCTCGCGTAAAGGAATGAGGAACAGGGAGAGGTGAAACAGCAAATTAAAAAAATCGGGGTGGCCCATCGGCCACCCGCTCGAAAAAAATTTGATTTCCTTGTCCGGCGATTACGGATGAAGTCTGACCTTCTTGGCCAGAAGTTCATCCTTGGTCTCCTTGTGGGCGGGATCCGGGCCGGGGGCTTCGTTCGGGCAGACCGACCGGCACTGGGCCTGATCGAAGAACCCGACGCATTCGGTGCAGCGGTCCGGATTGATATCAAAATGCGCGTCCCCCATGCTGATCGCCTGGTTGGGGCATTCCGGTTCGCAAACTCCGCAGCTCAGGCAGTCGTCGGAAATTTTGTACGCCACGGTGAAATTCTCCTTCGGGATGGGATTAAGGCATCGCCGGCATCATCCTTGCGCCGGCGGTCTTTTTTTTCGGTCCGCATATTCTATCACTTGCCGGAGCTGGTCCGGCCGGAGCGGCGCCGATTTGGGCATATGGCGGATGTATTCCTTGACCTTGGCGGCGTGCAGCGCCGGGACGGGAGAGGCATCCGCTTCGACGCGGGTCTTATCGTTCACGAAAACGACGATCGGCCGCACGATGATCTCCCCGCCGTCAGGCAGGATCTTGCGCAGCGATCGGGTCAGGTTTTCCGCTTCGAATTGGCTGTCGGCGGAGGGATTGCCCAGCGCTTCCGTCCCGAAGAATTTCATAAACGAGGACACACCCGTTTGGCGCCACTTTTTTCCGTCATAGGAAACCAGCCCGCGTTCGGATTTGGCCAGGATCGCGAGGATTCCATCCGGTGTGAAGAGCGCGTGCTCCGCGCCCAGCCGGTAATGGACGATCGTATACCGGTCGTCGAGTCCCTTGAGCACGTTGTCCACCGCCTCGTCGGGCGGGGGAGTCCGCCCCCAGCGGTTGGTGAATGAGGAACCGATGGTGACCAGGATGAATCCGAGAATCAGCGAAAGGTAGGAAAGGTCGAACCGTTCCGGCAGCAGGAATGAGGCGGCAAATCCGCCGAGCAGGACCGCCATCCCCCCCAGCTGGCTGTAGTTGCCGATCTGCTTGTTGCGCTTCAGCATTCCGGGATTGGATATTTTCTTCACGCGCCCTCCCACTTGCGGAGCACCAAGCAGGCATTCTGCCCGCCCAGGCCGAAGGAATTGGAAAGGACGGTCCGGACGGCGGCCGCGCGCGCCGTGTTCGGGACGTAATCCAGGTCGCACTCCGGGTCTGGCGTGTCGTAGTTGATGGTTGGGTGGATCATTCCGGATTGCAGGGTCTGCACGCACGCCACCGCCTCCACGGCGCCGGCGGCTCCCAGCGGATGCCCGATCATCGATTTGGTCGAGGAGATCGGGATCTTCCGGGCGCGCTCGCCGAAGACCTGCTTGATCGCGTTCGTCTCCATCAGGTCGTTGGCCGGGGTGGAGGTGCCGTGGGCGTTGATGTAATCCACCGCATCGGGGCCGATGCCGGCGTCGCGCAGCGCCCAACGGATCGCGCGCACCGCGCCCGCGCTGGTGGGATCCGGCGCGGCGATGTGATAGGCGTCGGAGGAGGAGGAATGCCCGAGGATCTCGGCAAGAATCTTCGCGCCGCGCCGAAGAGCGCTCTCGAGGCTTTCCACCACATGGATCGCGCAGCCCTCGGAGAATACAAATCCTTCGCGGTTCTTGGTGAAGGGGCGCGAGGCGCGCTCCGGATCATTGTTGTAATTTACCGGCAGCGCGTGCATGATGCTAAACGAGGCGATCATAAAATCCGTCACCACCGCCTCCACGCCACCGGTGAAGACGATATCGGCCGATCCCCTGCGGATCAATTCCGCCGCCTCGCCGATCGCCTGGGTTCCGGCGGCGCATGCGGTGGGGACCGTGTTCAGCGGGCCGTAAGTCTGGTACTTTTGCGAGAGGTGGTGGGCCGGCATGTTGGGGATGGATGAGGGCGGGATGAACGGATTCACCTTCAGCATCCCCTGGTTCCACATAACCTTCAACCCGTCCGCCATCCGCTCCCAGCCGGCGACCGCCGTCCCCAGCAAAACGCCCGTGCGCTCGGGATCCGGCAGACCGCCTTCCAAACCGGCGGCCCGGACCGCTTCCTGCGCCGTGGCGAGCACCATTTGCGAACAGCGCGCCATCCGGCGGGCTTCCTTTATATTGATGTACTTGGCGGGGTCGAATCCCTTAACTTCGCCGGCGATCTGGCACGGCAGCTGGCTGGCGTCGAACTGGGTGATCCGGCCGATGCCCGACCGTCCGGCCAGCAGCCCGTCCCACAATTCGGCGACGGTCAGGCCGAGCGGCGTGATGGCCCCCATTCCGGTGATCACTACGCGGGGTCTGGTATTGGTCATGGTGCCTCCTCAGGATGCCCCCGGAGTGCCGGAAGCGAGCCGTGATATTTCCTTGCGGATGAGATCCTGCATCCCGGAGCGGGCGGCGCCGGCCGCCACCCGGACGGCATTCTTCACCGCCAGGGCGTCCGAGCGGCCGTGGCCGATGAACACCAGCCCGTCCACCCCCAGGAGCGGGGCCGCTCCCTCTTCGCTCGGGTTGAGCAGCTTTTTGATGTCCGCGAGAGCCGGTCTGATCAAGGCGCCGCCCAGCTTCACCAGCAGCGAACCGGCGAGGATTTTCTCCTTCATCGTGTCGACGATCATCTTCGCCACCGCTTCGGAGGATTTCAGGAAGACGTTTCCCGTAAATCCGTCGGTGACCAGCACGTCGACATTCCCGGCGTAGACTTCCTTCGGCTCGGCGTTGCCGATGAAGTTCAACGCGCTTTCCTTGAACATCGGCGTGGCTTCGCGGACCAGGTAATTCCCCTTGCCGGTTTCCTCGCCGTTGGAAAGCAGCGCCACCCGCGGCCGCTTGACTCCGCGCACGGCCTCCGCGTACACCGAGCCCATGACCGCAAATTCCAGAAGGTTTTTCGGCTGCAGGTCCGGGTTGATCCCGATATCGAGCACCACGCAAAAACCTTTGCGGGTGGGGAAGACCGGCGCGAGCGCCGGCCGCTCGATCCCCGGCAGCATTCCGAGCCGGAAGAAGGCCACCGCGGCGGCCGCGCCCGTGTTGCCCATCGTCACAAAGGCGTCGGCCTTGCCCTGCTTGACCAGATCGACCCCGACCGCCATCGACGTCTTGGGTTCCCTCTGTTTGGCCTTGAGCGCGAGGGCCAGCCCTTTTTCCTGCATGGTCAGCATCTCGGGCGCGTGGATGATCGTGATCGGCAGATTGCCCGGCGCAAACGAATCCAGCACCGGGCGCACGGCCTTTTCATCGCCGATGAGTAAAACCTCATCGCCGTACGCGCGCGCGGCCATCACCGCGCCTTCCACATCCGGCCGGGGGAATTCGTCCGAGCCCATTGCATCCAGTGCGATCCGCATGGTGGTTTCCTTTCCATTGCGTTGGAGACTTGCGTATTATATCCTCCTGGCGCCTTGACATCGGGTGCAACCTCCGGTAAAATCCAGTTTCGTAAATCCATGGACACCGTTCTGTTGAAGCCTCGCGCTCGTCGTACCTTCATCCACCCGAAAAACGGGAAGGTGGGCTAGTTTAGCTTGGGCCGAGCGCGGACAAGCATAATGATCCAAATTTCTAAGCCCTCCGTCACCCGGAGGGCTTTTTTTGTGTCGGCACACCCGCTACCGTGGTAGTTACATCGGGGCGGAGAGGGAAAAAGGAGAAGAGGATGAAGAAGGATAGCGCCAAGAAGGTCGTGCTTGCCTATTCCGGCGGGCTGGATACCTCGATCATCGTCACCTGGCTCAAGGAAGCCTACGGGTGCGAGGTGGTGTGCTTCACCGCCGACATCGGGCAGGGCGTCGGCGAGACCGCGTCCCTTGCGCAGCGGGCCAAGGAATCCGGCGCCAGCCGCCTGATCAGCGAAGACTTGCGCGAGGAGTTCGCGCGCGATTACATCTTCCCGCTGCTCCGCTCCGGCGCGGTCTACGAGGGGAAGTATCTGCTCGGGACGTCGATCGCCCGGCCGCTGATCGCCAAACATCAGGTGCTGGCGGCGGAGCAGGTCGGGGCGGATGCCGTCGCGCACGGATGCACCGGGAAGGGCAACGACCAGGTGCGGTTCGAACTCACCTACACCGCGATCAACCCGCGCCTGAAGGTCATCGCCCCCTGGCGCGAATGGGATATCCGCTCGCGGGAGGATGCGGTGGCGTACGCGAAGGCTCACAACATCACCCTTCCGGATACGACCGGCAAATCCCTCTACAGCCGGGACCGGAATCTGTGGCACCTCTCGCACGAGGGCGGGCCGCTGGAAAATCTGGCCAATGCGCCGGAAGAGGATCTCTTCCAGCTGACCGTCTCGCCCGAAAAAGCGCCGGACCGGCCGGAGACGGTTGAGATCGGCTTCGAGCACGGGAATCCGGTTTCCCTCAACGGGAAAAATCTGGCGGGCGCGAAACTGATCGAGGCCCTCAACGAAATCGGCGGGCGCAACGCCGTCGGCCGCGTGGACCTGGTGGAAAACCGGCTGGTGGGGATGAAATCCCGCGGCGTATACGAAACGCCCGGCGGGACGATCCTGGTGGCGGCCCACCGCGAACTGGAGAGCATCACCCTCGACCGCGACACCCAGCACTATAAGGAAAGGGTTGCCCAGCGCTATGCGGAGTTGGTGTATTTCGGCCAATGGTTCACCCCGTTGCGGGAGGACCTGCAGGCCTACATCGACAAGACCCAGGAACATGTGACGGGCTCGATCACGCTCAACCTGTACAAGGGCAACGTGATCGTGCAGAAGCGGTCCAGCCCGTTCAGCCTCTACCGCGAGGATTTCGCCACCTTCGGCCATTCGCTGGTGTACGACCACAGCGACGCCGCCGGCTTTATCCACCTCTTCGGCCTCCCGCTCAAAGTGCGGGCGCTGCTCGAAGAGGGCGGCAAGGGCATTCCGCCGGTTCCGCCGGAAGAAGTGGATCGGGATTAACCCCTCACCCCTATCCCCTCTCCCAGCCAGCACATAAGGACCAATGGCTGGGAGAGGGGGAAGAGAAGGATTGGATACGATGAAACAACTCTGGACGGGAAGGCTGGAAGGCGGATTGAATGAAAAGGCGGACGCGTTGAATGCGTCGCTGGCCTTCGACCGCCGCCTGTCCGCGCAGGATGTGCGTGGTTCGATCGCCTGGGCGCATGCGCTGGAGCGCGCCGGATTGTTGACGGCGGAAGAAGCCCGGAGGATCGAGGCCGGCCTTTCACAGATCGGAACAGAATTGGCGTCGGATGCATTCGCTTACGCGCCGACCGACGAGGATATTCACACCGCGGTGGAGCGGCGGCTGGGGGAGTTGATCGGCGAACCGGCCGGCAAGCTGCACACCGGCCGCAGCCGCAACGACCAGGCGCCGACGGATTTCCGGATGTGGCTGATGGAATCCGAGGACCAGCTTGGCGCCGAGATCCGCAATCTCCAGCGAGCGCTTGTCGCGCGGGCGGAGCGGGATTTTGGGATCGTAATGCCCGGGTACACGCACATACAACGGGCGCAGCCGGTTCTGCTTTCGCATTGGTGGCTTTCCCACTTCTGGGCGCTGGAACGGGATGCGGCGCGGCTGACGGAAGCGCGCGGCCGCGCGGCGGTCTGCCCGCTGGGAAGCAGCGCGCTGGCGGGGACCGCATATCCGGTCGACCGGGAAGCGCTCGCCAAAGAACTTGGGTTTTCCTCCGCCGCGCCCAACAGCATCGACGCCGTCTCCGACCGGGATTTCGCGGCCGAGTTCCTGTTCGCCGCCGCCATGATCGGCGTGCATTGCAGCCGCATGGCGGATGCGCTGATCCTATTCTCGACCGCCGAGTTCGGCTTCATGGAATTGGACGATGCCTACTCGACCGGCTCGAGCCTGATGCCGCAGAAAAAAAATCCGGACCTGCTCGAACTGGCGCGCGGGAAGAGCGGTCGGTTGATCGGCCTGCTCACCGGATTGCTGGCGGTGCTGAAAGGCCTTCCGTCGGCGTACGACAAGGATCTGCAGGAAGACAAACTCCCTGTGTTCGAAGCGGCGGATATCCTGGGCGCGGTGTTGCCGGTGATGGGCGGCATTCTGGAAACACTCACCATCAAACCGGAGAAGATGGCCGCCGCGATCGACGACGGAATGCTCGCCACCGACCTGGCCGACCACCTGGTGCGCAAGGGGATCCCGTTCCGGCAGGCGCATACCGCCGCGGGCAAAGCGGTGCGGCGGTCGATCGAAACGGGGACCGGTCTTTCGAAAATGGCCTTGACGGAGTATCAGGCGATCCATCCCGCATTCGAAAAAGATCTTGCGGATGCGTTCAACGTGGAAAGCGCGCTTTCCCGCCGCAACGCCAAGGGCGGGACGGCGCCGGAGGCCGTGAAGGAACAGATTGTTCAAGTCAAGAAGATTCTGGAAAAAGGGTGATAAACCCATGTCATTGCGAGGAGCGAAGCGACCCCGGCCTACCCCAACCGGGGCAGGCGAAGCAATCTCCCCCAATTCTGAAAAGATGGAGATTGCTTCGCTCCCTACGGTCGCTCGCAATGACATATGAAAAAGTCGTTCGGGTAGACTCGAATAATCCCGAAAAAATTCATGGCGCGCCGGAGCGCGCCCCAAAGGAGAATTGAAATGAAAGGTCTTTGCCCGGAATGTGAAGGGGAAGTCGCGATCCCGGAA
This sequence comes from uncultured Anaerolineales bacterium, assembly GCA_964649635.1. Taxonomy (GTDB): domain Bacteria; phylum Chloroflexota; class Anaerolineae; order Anaerolineales; family RBG-16-64-43; genus JAFGKK01. Next base: position 6,680 of record CAZYSF010000177.1, read on the forward strand.
GATGCGCAGACGGGGGAAATCCTCATCTGCCCGGATTGCGGAGTCGAGTTGGAGCTCACGGCGCTTGAACCCGTCCAGTTGACCCTGGCGCCGAAAGAAGCCGAAGACTGGGGCGAATAGGAATGCGGAACCGGTTTGCCGGGAAGGCTGGGAGGTGGCAACGATGAAGATCGGCGTGTTGATGACCCGGTTGCGGATCGAGGAGAAATGGCTGTTCGAGGCGCTCGAAAAACGCGGGGTCGCCTTTGACAAGATCGACGACCGGGAGGTGAAGTTCGATCTCAACCATCCCGGGGAATGGGATCAGTACTCGGTGGTCCTCGAGCGCAGCATTTCGTACGGGCGCGGCTTGTACGCCTGCAAGATCCTCAACGGCTGGGGAATTCCGACGGTGAACACCTCGGCCGTGGAAGACACCTGCGGCGACAAGCTGTGGACCTCCGCGGCGCTCAAGTTCGCCGGGGTGCCGCAGCCGGAAGTACGGGTGGCTTTCACGCCCGCGAGCGCCGTTGCGGCGATCGAGGAACTGGGCTATCCGGTGGTCCTCAAGCCGGTCATCGGCTCCTGGGGCCGGATGGTCTCGAAGATCAACGACCGCGATGCAGCCGAGGCGATCCTCGAGACGCGCGAGGTGCTGGGCAACTACCAGCAGAACATCTTCTACATCCAGGAATACATCCACAAGCCCGGCCGCGACATCCGCGCGTTCGTCGTCGGCGACCGGACCATCGCCGCCATCTACCGCACTTCGGAACACTGGATCACCAACACCGCCCGCGGCGGCCAGGGCTCGGCCTGCCCGGTGACGCCCGACCTGGATAAAATTTGCGTCGATGCGGCGCGGGCCGTCGGCGGCGGCGTTCTAGCGGTGGACATCCTCGAAGACCGGAAGCGCGGGTTCCTGGTCAACGAGGTCAACCACACGATGGAGTTCCACACCTCGGTCCCGGCCACCGGGATCGACATCCCCGGATTCGTGATCGACTATACGATCGAAGTCGGGAAGAAAAAGGACGAGTTCCGCGCGCAATATCATCCGGTGCCGCACGCGTCGATCGTGGAGATTCTAAAATGAGCCAAAAGCTGAAAGCCGGCATCGTCGGCGCCTCCGGATACACCGGCGGCGAATTGCTGCGCCTGTTGCTGGGGCACCCGCAGGTCGAGGTGATCCAGGCGACATCGGAGCGGCACATCGGCGAGTATGTCTATTCGATGCACCCGCACCTGCGCAAGCGGACGGCGATGCAATTCGTCTCGCGCCAGGTGCTGCAAGCGTGCGACGTCCTCTTCCTCGCCCTGCCGCACGGCGAGGCGCAGAAGGAAATCGGACGTTACGCGGATTTGGCCGGGAAGATCGTCGACCTGTCGGCGGATTTCCGGTTGAAGGATCCGGCGCTTTATAAAAAATGGTACCAGCACGATCACCAGGCGCCGGAATGGATCGGCAAATTCGTATACGGGTTGCCGGAGTTCCACCGCGGGGAAATGCGCACGGCAAGCTTCATCAGCGGGGTGGGGTGCAACGCGACCGCGGCCAACCTCGCCCTGGCGCCGCTGGTGCGCGGCGGGCTGATCGATCCGGCGCGCCCGATCATCGTCGATGTCAAGGTCGGGTCCTCCGAAGCCGGAGCCAGCCCGAACGCCGGCTCGCACCATCCGGAACGGGCGGGCGTGATCCGCACCTACGCGCCCTCCGGCCACCGGCACACTGCCGAGGTGATCCAGGAGTTGAATCTTACGGATGTGCACCTGACCATCACCTCGGTCGATCTGGTCCGCGGCGCGCTGGCGGCGGCGCACTGCTTCGCCAAGCCGGGCGTGACCGAAAAGGATCTGTGGCGCGCGTTCCGGGGGTTCGCCAAGGAGGAGCCGTTCATCCGCATCGTCAAGGAAAAGACCGGCGTGCACCGGGTGCCGGATCCGAAGATCCTGGCGGGCAGCAATTATGCGGATGTGGGCTTCGAGCTCGACCCGGAAACGGGGCGGATCGTCGCGATAGCGGCGATCGACAATTTGATGAAGGGCGCCTCCGGTTCGGCGGTCCAGGCGATGAACGTGATGTTCGGATTCGAAGAGAGCACCGGGCTGGAGTTTTCAGGATTGCATCCGATTTAACCCTCACCCCCGACCCCCGTAGGGGCGCAGCGACGCTGCGCCCCTACGGGGGTCGGGGGTGAGGATGGAGGGCAGACATGCTTGTCGTAAAAATCGGCGGAGCCGCCGGCAACAACATGGATACCGTCTGCGAGGATCTCGCGCAGCTCGTCAAATCCGGGCAGCAGGCCGTGCTCGTCCACGGCGGATCGGAGGAGACCAACGCGATCTCCGAGCGGCTCGGCCATCCCCCGAAATTCGTCACCTCGCCCTCCGGTTTCACCTCGCGCTTCACCGACCGCGAGACGCTGGAAATTTTCGCGATGGTTGTGTCCGGCAAAATCAATACGATCCTCGTCGAGCGGCTGCAAAAGCTGGGCGTGAACGCCTTCGGCCTTTCGGGCGTGGACGGCCGCATGATGCAGGCCAAGCGCAAGGAGGCCGTGCGCGCCGTGGAAAACGGACGGGTGCGCCTGCTGCATGACGACCACACCGGAACGATCCAGGCCGTCGACGCGGCGCTCCTGCAGATGCTGATCCGCGCGGGGCTCACCCCGGTTGTCGCGCCGCTGGCGATTTCCCCGGAAGGAGTCGCGCTGAACGTGGATGCCGACCGCGCGGCGGCGATGATCGCCGGCGCGCTCAAGGCCGAAAGCCTGGTGATCCTGACCAACGTTCCCGGGCTGATGCGCCGCTTCCCCGACGAAAGCACGCTGATGCCGAAGATCGAGCGCTCCAAACTCGAGGAGGCGCTGCAATTCGCCGAAGGACGGATGAAGAAGAAGGTCCTCGGCGCCAGCGAGGCGCTCGGGGAGGGCGTGCAGCGGGTGATCTTCGCCGACAGCCGGATCCCCGCGCCGATTTCCTCGGCCCTGGCCGGGAAAGGGACGGTCATTTCATGAGCGGCGCGACTCTCGTTCTCGAAGACGGAACAGTGTTCAGCGGCGCGCGCTTCGGGGCCGAGGCCGACTCCGTATTCGAGCTGGTGTTCAACACCAGCATGACCGGGTATCAGGAAATCCTGACCGATCCCTCCTACCGCGGGCAGGGCGTGCTGTTCACCTGCCCCCACATCGGCAATGTGGGCGTCAACCGCGAGGACTACGAATCCGGCTGCCCGCAGATTTCGGCGGCGGTCGTGCGCGCGGTCAGCCCGATTGTCTCCAACTGGCGCGCGGAAAAATCCCTTCCGGATTGGCTCGCGGAAGCCGGCGTGCCCGGGATCAGCGGCGTGGATACGCGTTTTCTGACCCGCAAACTCCGCGACGGCGGCACGCAGAAGGCCGCGCTTTCAACCCGCGGAACCGATCCGGCGGAATTGATCGAGAGGGCGCGCGCGTGGCCAGGTCTCGACGGGCGCGATATGGTCAGCGAGATCTCCTGCCCGAAGGAGTATGCCTGGGCTCCCGATTCGGGCAGCCGCTGGGTGGAGGGCGACCGGCCCGGTGCAATGAAGGGAAAGCACATTGTCGCCTACGATTTCGGAATTAAAAAGAACATCCTCCGCCACCTGGCGGCGGACGGGGCCAGGGTGACCGTCGTTCCCTCGAACACGCCGGCGAATAAAGCGCTCGCGCTCAAGCCGGACGGCATCTTCCTTTCCAACGGACCCGGCGATCCGCGCGGCTTGCCCGCTATCGTAGAGACCGTGCGGGCACTGCTCGAGAGCGGCGTGCCGACGCTCGGGATATGCCTCGGCCACCAATTGATCGGGCTCGCGCTCGGGGGGCGGATCAC
>CAZYSF010000178.1:0-1769 GCA_964649635.1 uncultured Anaerolineales bacterium
GGCCGATCGCCATTGCGCTCAATAATCTGGCGTACGACCAGCACATGATGGGCCAGCTTGAGGAAGCCGAGGCATCCTATACCGAGGCGATGGAATGGTCGCGCAAATCGGGCGACAAGCATTCCCAAATGCTGATATTCACCGGACTGGGGGATTTGGGCAAGGACCGCGGCGGATACTCCAAAGCGGCAGGCTATTACGCGTCCGCGGACAATCTGGCGGAAGAATCCGGCGATGCGGCGATGCTGGGGTATGTTTACCGTGCCTGGGCCGACCTCAACCGGCGGTTGAAAAATTATCCCGCGGCGATGGAATGGATTCAGCGCGCGGAAGGATTGGCCAACGAGGAAACCAAGCTGACACGCGCAGCCGACCGGGTTTTCGAGGGGACGCTTTTCGAGGAGATGGGGCGCTCCGCGGATGCCCTAGCCATCCTGCGGGAGGCGGTATCGGCGATGGAGCTGATGAAAGCGCCGGCCGCGGCTGCGGCTGAGGCGCATTTCCTGCTGGCGCGTTCCCTGTTCCGGTCCGGCGATTCAGGGCAGGCCGAGGCCTCGTTGCGGAAGGCTTTCGACGTCTCCTTCGCGGGTGGATCGGACCAGAATCTGGTCCGGGAGGCCGGGGCGGCCGCGGATCTTTTGGCGGCGTTCACGCCGCATCCGGTTCTCGGCGGGTACTGCATCTCGCTGGTCGAACGCAATGGCCGGCAGCTGCGCGGCGGCCGGACCGGCGAATTGCCGCCCCCGGCGGCCGAACCGATGACGCTGGCGGTGAAAACCCTGGGTACGCTCGACATAACCTGGAGCGGACGCGCGATCCCGCGCGCTGCCTGGACCTCGCAAAAGACAAAAGAGGTATTCCTTTACCTTGTCGACCGGTCGCCGGTGGCGCGGGAGGGTTTGCTGGCTGTATTCTGGCCGGAGATGCCCGCCGGACGCGCGCTGGCAAACCTTTATCAGACGCTCTATCGCATCCGGCGCGCCGTCGGGGCGGATATCCTGCTCCTGCGCGATCAGGTATGCCGTTTCGCGGAAAACATCACGGTTGCCTACGACGTCTCCGCGTTTGAAAAATCCGCTCGCGAGGCGCTGGCTCGGGCCGTGACCGACCGGAACCGGCTGGCCGGATTGGAGAAGGCGGCCGCACTGTTCCGCGGGGAATATCTGAAGGATGTTCCGGTGGACTGGGCAAGCCAGCGCCGCGAGGAAATCAACCAGCTGCTCCTGGCCGTAATCCGTGAAGCGGCGGATGAATGCCTGTCCCTCTGCCGGAATGAGGATGCCCGCGCCTATGCCGCCCAGGGATTGGAAGTCGATCCGTTCCGGGATGACCTGCATCAAAGAATGCTCAAGATCCTTGCGGCGATGGGCCGGAAGCATGAGGTGGTCGATCATTATCAAAAATATGTTTTCCTGCTTCGTAATGATCTTGGGCTGGATCCCCCATTGGAAACCCGCGCATTATACGACAGCCTGATTTCCTGAAAAAACAAATTCCTTTAGAAGCCCGAGGCGATCCACCGACCGCCTCGGTTTGTTTAATCCCACCAATCGCAGCTTACTTTTCATACACGAGCAACTTTATCCGATTAAACGGCACTCACCAGAGTAATCCAATTTCACTGTAAGGGATTTGTTGAGATACCGCCTATAGCATAGGGGATGATGGGAGTGAGGTTCAGGCCAAAAAGGAGGCCCCATGCGTCAAATTATTTCCGTCAATTCCATTCGTTTTTCTTGCCCTCCGGGATCGCCGCCCCCGGGAGGAGG
>CAZYSF010000179.1:0-1542 GCA_964649635.1 uncultured Anaerolineales bacterium
CGTCGCGTTCGATAGGACACCCACAGCCCCCACGAGGGGGGAAAAGCGATCTCGGGAGCCGCCGCGCAGGAGCGCATTCAAAGCCGCCAGCTTCCCGCGCTTGCGCTCGTACCCCATCCAAATCCGCTCTCCGGGATTCCAGCGGCGCGGACGATGAAAGAGGAAGAAGGTGCCTCCTTTGGCGCTCCGGTACTTTTCGTTCAGCTCTTCGATTTTCTTCCGGGCCAGCCGCAATAGCGGTTCGTCCTCCGGAAGGGTTTCCTCCGGGGCGTCGCGGAAATCCGTCAGCAGACCGAAGTGCAGGTGCTCATCCCGATTCGCCAGAAACCGAACTTCCAGCGCCTCGACCAGATCCTCGACGTTTTGCGCGCTCGTGAGCATCGTCGGGATCACGGCCAGGGTGCGCGATTCCGAAGGAATTCCTCCGGAAAAGTCGATTCGCGGCAGCAAATGCGGCTTCGCCAGCAAGGTCGCGATCCAATTCACCAGCGCCACCGCCAGATGACTTCCGCACAGGAGCAGGGGCAGCCCGATCAGCAGGAGATGCCAGTCCTGGACCGCGCCGGCATGCGCCCTGGCCAACAAACCCCCGGAGAAGATGGCCGTAATCAGCGTGACCACGCCCAGATAGAAGAGCAAAGGAAACCGCCGGCTGAACAGCCGAAGAGCCTCAAGGGGGGATCGGCGCACCAGCGCCGCCGCTTCGAGTTGCCGCGATCCCTCGTCGATTAAGTAAAACCCGACATGGGCTGTCCGATCGTCGCCGCCGTCCTTGGCTGCGGCCTCCCGGGCCAATCGGACCGCATCGCGGGCTACCTCGCTTTCAGATTGCCGGCTGCTCTTCGCGATCTCTTCCACTACGTGACGGTAACGATCCCGGGTGGCAAAATCCATCTTGCCGTAGACCCCCCCTGGATCCTCAGCCAGGACCCGATCGACAACGCTCATCGTCTCGACGAACTCGCGCCAATCCAGCGCCCCCAGAAATCGGAGGCTGCCGATGGTGTTGCTTATGGAAACCTGATCGGCGGCCTGTTGGCGGTTCTCCGACTGCACCAATTGCGCAATCGTCAGGCCTGACTCGGAGAGCCGCTGTTCAATCCAGGTGAGCGGCAAGGCCAAAGCGGGGCTCTGGCCCTGCAACCGGCGTGCAAATTCGGCGACAAATGAACTCACCAGCGTTGGGTTCGACCGGGCCATATCCGCGATCACGAGAATCAGGTTCTTCGGGTCTTTCTCGGCGGTCTCCGTCATCTGGTCCGCCCAGTAGTCGGCGCGGTTGCGGTCGGTCCGGTCAGCGGCGATCCGGGTTCCAACGCGGCGGAGATTCTCGATCAGGGCCAAACGCAGCATGATCGGGATGGCCCACAATTCGCCTAACTTCAGGTCGGTCACCGTCTGGTAGGCGGCCACGAAACTGCTGAGATTTTCCGGATCCACCCGTCCATCGCCGTGCGAGATAATCTCCAGCGCAATGTCGTATACGCGCGGACGCCCGGCCGATGGGCCGTTCAACAAGCGCGGCAGTTCCCGGCTGTACCC
>CAZYSF010000180.1:0-5415 GCA_964649635.1 uncultured Anaerolineales bacterium
TGGCGAATATGGAGGAAAGGGCGCGCGCCGTCAGCGGGACGATGCAGATCGCATCGGTCCCGGGGAAGGGGACTTCGGTGCAGGTTTCCATCCCGCGCATCCGGCCTCAAACCGGGAACCTGGCCGGCCGGGAACTGCGAAGGTCCGGCTGAACGACCGGGGAGCAATCCTTTCCCGCCCGCAACGGCTTCCCCGTCCGATCAATTTACAAATCCCCGGCTGATCATCAGCCTGGTGTATTCCGCGGTGCAGAAGGGGTTGTTCTAGGAAAAAACCTTTCACCGCAAAGCCGCAAAGGGCGCAAAGGTTTTCTATATTTATTTACAAACAACTTTGCGATCTTCGCGCCTTTGCGGTAAAAAGGTTTTTGCCGGGCGATCCGGCGGCATCGCCGGAGTTTACACGCCTTCCGGCTCCTTGCGGGCCGGATTTTTCTTCTGTTCCTCCTCCAAACTTGCCTTTAACACGGCCATCAGATCGACCGAAGCGGATTTGGGAGATTCCACCGCGCCCGGAAGAAAAACCGGCTGCCCGGCGGCCTTCTGATTGATCAGTTGCTGCATGCGTTCGCGGTACTCGTTGATGTATTTGGCCGGCTCAAATTCAGATTCCAGGGCGTGTAAAAGCTGGCGTGCCATCGTAATTTCCCGTTCATCCGCTGCTTCCGCGGGCGCCGGGCGGTCTTCCTCAATTTCCTTGAGGGGGATGACTTCGTCGGAAAACCGCATCGTCTCAAGGCAGAGCAGGCCTTCCCTTACCCGCAGCGCCGCCAGGTATTCGTTTTCGCGCATGGTCACCTTGGCGATCGCGATCCTGCCCTCGGCCTCCATCGCGCGGATCAGGAGATCGTACGCATGCGCCCCGATCTTATCCGGGATCAGATAGTAAGGCTTTTCAAAATACACCGGATCGATCGCCGCCGGCTTTACGAAATCCTTGATCACGATCGCCTTGCTCGACGCCGGTTTGATCATCTCCAGTTCCTCCGGCTGGATGAGCAGGTATTCATCTTTGGCGATCTCGTACCCCCGGATCGTGTCTTTCATTTCATATTCCCGGCCCGTCTCGGGGCAGTGGAGTTTATTGTGCAGGCGGCAACCGCCGTCCTTGGTCAGGAGGTGCAGGGAGAATCCCTTTTCCCGCACCGCCGAAACCATTTTCACCGGGATGGTGACGAGCCCGAAAGAAATTGCTCCGGACCAGATGCTTCTTGCCATGATGGATCACCTCCGATACCCTTATTCCGCGGCTTTGTCACGCGCCGCGGGGGGTGGATTCCGCCGCATTTCCGGCAGGGCTTTCCACGGATCTCCTATGTTTCCCCACCGCGCGACGGTTTCGGCGATGGAAAATCCGTTGAAGACCAATCCCGGCCGGACTTCGTCCCATAGGAGCGGCGCGGCCACCGGCGCTCCTTCGCGGGCGCGCAGGGAATAGCTGGCGATCGAACTCGCGCCGCGGATATTACGGAAATAATCCAGGAACACCTTTCCCCCGCGATCCTGTTTCGCCATCGCGACCGTGCGGCGCTGCGGATCCCCGCGCACCAGCCGCTGGGCGATCAAACGGGCGAAGGCTTTTACCTCCTCCCAACCGAGGGCCGGAACAATCGGTACCACGACATGCAGGCCTTTGCCGCCGGACGTCCGGACGAACGGGACAAGCCCGGCGTCTTCCAGCTCGCGGCGGAGATCGAGCGCCGTTTCGATCGTCACCCGGGCATCCAGGGCAGGGTCCGGATCCAGATCGAATACGATCCGGTCGGGACGCTGCGGGTCATCCACAAGGCATCCCCAAGTATGGAATTCCAATGTGCCGGCCTGTACCAACCCCAGGATGTGGCGGATATCTTCCGCCATCAGGCCGGTTTTTTCCTCCCCGCCCTCGGGGAGTAAAGCCGTCGGTACAAAATCCGGGATCGAGGAATCCGCATGCTTTTGAAAGAAGCATTCGCCCTCCCGCCCGTGCGGACAGCGCAGAAGCACCAGCGGACGCCTTCGGATCTCGGGGATTATGCCGCCGGCGATTCTCAGATAATATTCAGCCAGGTCGCGCTTAGTCAGCTGTTCGCGCGGAAACATCATCCGCGATGCATGGGTAAAGCGGACATCTTCAATGACCGCCGGATCGTTATCCTCCGAATTCCTTTTCGTGCGGGGCAATATCCGAACGAACGGCGAATCTCCGCGTTCCGCGGTGATCGGAAGTTCGCGGCCGACGGTTTCCGCGGATTTGTCGTCCCGCACGCCGAGGAATACCGGCTCCCGAAGCCGGCCGTCGTCCGTCCATTCGGAAAACCGCACCTGGACGACCAGCTGCGGGATCGTCCAGACGTCGCCGGCCGCCTGATCCGCGCCGGACGTCTCGGCGAACGGGCTTAATTCCGTTTGCGCCGGAATCAACCGGTCGAACAAGGCGCTGCGATCCTCCTCTGAAAACCCGGTGCCGACTCTTCCGGAATATACGAGACGGCCATTGTCAAAATAACCGAGGAGGAGCGCGCCGATCTTGTGCTGGGAATTTAACAGGTTCGTGAATCCGCCGACGACGAACTCCCGCTCCTCCCGGCATTTCAGCTTCAGCCAGTCTTTGGTTCGCCCGCTCGAATAAATGCTTGCCGAGCGTTTGGCGACGATTCCTTCAAGGCCGGCGCGGCACGCCGCCCGAAAAACCGCCGGTCCATCTCCGCGGATTCCTTCGCTGAAGTGGAGGGCGGGCTCGCTTTCCCGCACGGCCTCCAATAAAGTCCCCAGAAGCCGTTTGCGGTCCACCAGCGCAAGGTTGCGGGTGTTGAAACCGTTCAAGTGAAGGAGATCAAAGATGTAATACTCGAGTGCGGCTTTTCCGCCATCGTGCCGGGCATGCTGCAGGTCCTGGAAGCGGATGCCGCCATCCGGGTTTCGAGCGACGATTTCGCCGTCGAGCAGCGCCTGGTCCACGGGCAGGCGCGCCAGGGAGGCCGCCACCGTCGGGAAAACCTCGGCCCAATCGTGCCCCCGGCGCGAGATCATCCGCACCCGGCCCTTCGAGAGGATCGCCAGGATGCGGTACCCGTCGTATTTGATCTCATGCATCCAATCCGCGCCTTCCGGAGCCTGTTCCACCAAAGTCGGCAGTTCCGGCTCAAGCCGGGGAATTTCCGGTTCAGCGCGGTCTCCGGGTATTTTTCCGGCCGGCTCGGGCAGCGGCGGGGCATCGCTGCGCGCGGCGCGGCGGCGCAGGGCCTCATCCTTCGATTCCTCCTTGGCCACCTGCGCCAGGTTTCGACCGGAGGCGACGCTGTCCGGGGCGAGCTCGGTGATTTCGGCGCCGGAGGACCGGGCGGAATCGTCCGGCCGCTTGATCAGCAGCCAGTTGCGGCCGCCTTCGCCGCCCTTCACCCCGATCATACGCACCAAGTCCCAGCTTCCGGATAATTTCAATCCGGTGAGATGGAATACGATATGCCCTTTCTTTAATCCCGCGGCCGGATCGGGCTTCTCCGACTGCCACGATCCGCGGTCCCAGATCAGAACGGTGCCTTCTCCGTATTCGCCGCGCGGGATCACCCCTTCGAATCCGCCGTATTCGATCGGATGATCCTCCACCTCGACCGCCAGCCGCTTGACGTCGGGATTTAAACTCGGTCCGCGGGGGACGGCCCAGCTTTTCAGAACGCCGTCCCATTCCAGCCGGAGGTCATAATGCAGGTTGGTGGCGGCGTGCTTTTGAACGACGAAGCTCATGCCGGCTCCCGACTCCGAACCGGCCGGTTCGGGGGTGCGTTGAAAATCGCGTTTCTTGCGGTATTCCTCGAGCGGCATGTTGCACCTGACGCGCGAAATCCGATTTCGGAATCCTGGTTCCGGTTTTCCTTGTCGGATTGCGTGTATTTCAATGTAGAGTATTTTTCATTTGGAAAGTATTAGAAAATATTGGCGATAATTGCACCGCTTCGCAGTAACGCGCCCAGCGGAAAAACATCCTTCGGAAAAATGGGTGTGGATTTATTGGCGCCTATTAGAAGCCATTTCCGGGAAAGTGAGAGTCCGATTAATAATAATTAATTGAGTATCCCGCTGGGGGAGTCGGAGAGGAAACACAAAGGTTGCCTTCGAGAGGTGGTATCCACGGCACGGCAAAGCTCGAAGAGTATGTGGCGGAGATCCTCCGCCGTAATCATGTCAATCTCTTTTTCGTTTTCGAATAATGAGGGCTTGCGCGCGCTTTCCGCCCGTTCGAGATTTCGTCTTGTTGTTGGCTTTGTGATTAAGCGCCACCGCGGCGCGGATGAGGTTCTTAAAAGCCCCTTCGTCAAACCTGTCACCCTCGTGAATAATAATGGCCCGATAAGAGTTGATGAGGCCTTTCGGGTCTTGGCCCTTGAGCTCCGGGCCCTTTGCTAATGACAGCCTCAGATGGCTCTTATAGGTCTCGCCGGTGGTGATCATTCCATCCTTATACCAGACAAATACCCCGGCTGGATTCGAGGGGACTTTCCACTTCACATCCTCTACAATCTCCGGGTTTGCTTGTTTGACAAGCTTGCGAATCCGTGACATCGTCCTTTTGCGCCAATCTGCCGGGTCGGTTGTCTTTTCTTTTTTCATATAATTTCGTCTTTATGATTTCTTATTTCGTTTCTTGAGCAGTCCTTGCACCGAGGGACTTATCGGCTTATCCGTGCGATGAATACAACCTAACCAACAGCACGGCCGGCGCATTCCTTCCTTGAGCTCGCTGATTGTCCTCTTTATGTGTTCCCTTCTTGTCTCGACTTTATTAACGAAGGTAACCCAGCAAATCCACTCATTGCGCGCGAGCGGTGTCAAATCGTTCCACTTTGCCAGCGAGTTTGGATCGGAAGCGAGCGCTTTTCGCAAATCCGACGGGACCTTGTGGACTGTGCCTGTGGCGATGGTGGTGTTCATGTAGTAATAGTACAACATCTTCATAAGATATATATTAACTCCAAGCGCTCTGGCGATAAAAAAATCCGCAAGGAATATCGCTGGAGATTAACGTTATTCGGCTATCTCAACAATTCGCAGACAAAGAAAATAGAGGTGGTCGGTTTTTGGATATCCGCCTTGAGGGGGGTGTATGGCAGGAGGAGTAACAAGCTTAAAAAACGGCAGGCCAGCGAAGCGTGTGAGCCAATGATTCAATTTCTACCTGGCGGAGAGGGTGGGATTCGAACCCACGATGGCCAAAAAGGCCATAACGGTTTTCGAGACCGTCCCGTTCAACCACTCTGGCACCTCTCCGAAGGTAAAAATTATATCATGCGGCCGCGCGAAGCCGGCCGGTCGAGTTGCCCGAGTTGTTTACAGGCTGATCGAGACCGTTCAATTACCGCCTGGCCTCGATCCGGGCTTCGTTTTCCTTCGCTTACTCCCATCGCTCCGCAATCTTCCCCGCTTAAAAACCAGAATC
>CAZYSF010000181.1:0-1713 GCA_964649635.1 uncultured Anaerolineales bacterium
CCGCGGAATCCGGAGAGGAATCCGCCGCCGGTTCGGCCGGCCGGGGCGTGGAAGTCGGTGCGGCGGTCGGGCGGGCGGTCGGCAGCGGGGCGACGATCCCCGCCCCGGCGTCCGGGCAGCCGTTCAGGAGGCAGGAGTTGACGACGGTCTGGATTTCCAGCGCGATTTGATCGCTGTAGCCTTCCCAATGACGGGTCCCGATGATGATCGTCGGGACATATTGCGGTTCGAATCCCGCGGCTGTACAAACCGCTTCGAAAATGGCTTGGTTCTCGGCGACATAATAAATTTCGTACGCGCGCAGGATCACGCGCGGATTGCGCTGAGCAAGCGATTCCAGGAGCGGTTTTGCCTTCGCACAGTGCGGGCAGCCTTCGCCCCAAAACAGGTATATGTATACCGGATCGGCCGATTGGATCTCCTCCATCGTGCCGGGCGGCAGGAGGAGGGACGCCGCCGACGCCTTCTCGTATCCCGTCAGCAGGAGGAGGCCGACGGCGAAGACCGCGATCCAGCGAATAGGGGCATACCGCCCGAGGTGTATCCGGCGGATCCGATCGAAAAGGTTTCTGAAAAAGTCATTCATACATCAATCCCCAGAAATTTGCGGATGAGATACCCGATCAGGAAGGAGAACCCGGCCACGGCCAGGCTCAGCCCGGCCATTTCAAGGAAGCGCGCCCGGAAGGATTCGCCCTTGGCAACCGAGATGTAGTAATTGAACGCCGCGATGACCAGCACCGCGCTCACGAGTGCGATCGCCAAGTCCAGAAAATAATTCTCGAAAAGCAGATAGGGCGTGATCAGAAGCGCCACCGTCATGATGTAAGCGATGCCGGTGTAGACTGCGGCGCGCACCGGATGCTTGGAGCTCTTCTCCGCGCGGGTGGAAAGGTATTCCGAGGCGGCCATCGATAGCGCCGCGGCGATCCCGGTGATCAGGCCGGTAAGCGCGATGAGCTTGGTGTTCTGGAGCGCCAGCGTGTACCCGGCCAGCGCGCCGGTCAGCTCGACCAGTGCGTCGTTCAGCCCCAAGACGACCGATCCAACATAATGCAGGCGCTCCTCGTCGAGCATTTCCAGCAGTTTGTGTTCGTGGTTGTCCTCGTCGCGGATCCAGGAATCGATTTCCGGGATGTATGGCCGCAATTCCTCGTAATTCTTCTGGGCCTGTACCTCGCCGTTCTCCATCAGCTTGATCGCAAAAGTGAACCCCAGCAGACGGCTGATCAGCGTGAATTTCACGACGGCGATCCGGTCCGGAACGGATTCCACGCCCGTATACCGCTTCCAGTCCTCGGCGTGCCGGCGCTCGTCGTCGGCGATCTGCTCAAGGATGCGGCGGTTTTGAGGATCGCGGATCGTCTTGGCGATGTTCCGGTAGATGTGGTACTCGGTGATCTCCGCGCGCTGAAAGGCGAGAATTTTTCTCCGAAGATCCGATGGAATATTCATAGAAATACCTCCAACAATTCCCGAGAATGTCGACGTTTGATCTGGAAGAACCTTTCAATTCAGGTTGCGGATTTTATCCGACGCGGACGATGCTTCCCGCTCCGGTGCGCTGGAAATCCTCGCCGTATTCAGCGGCGAACAGCTCGATGGCGCGTTCGCCGGTACAGTGCGAGGGCGCGACTTTCTGCACGCCCAGGCGCCGGAACTCGCCCAGGATCGCGGCAATCTGTGCGTCGCTCAGATTCCGAAGATGGAATC
>CAZYSF010000182.1:0-7501 GCA_964649635.1 uncultured Anaerolineales bacterium
AGCGCCCGTCTCCGCGGAGCGCCCTGCTTGGGTTTGTTCCATAAGCAGGGATGCATGCGAAGCGGGGGCAGCGAAGGGTCTCAAGAACTTAAGAACAGATGCTTCGCTTCCCTGCAAAAAGCGCAGGGCAGGCGCTCAGCACGACAGCATTTTTAGAGACTCTTGAGCCATATTTCTTGGGGGATTTCCGCTTGCGATATAATTACCCGACGCTTATTAAGGCTGGTCGAGCAGAGCTGAGCGCAGCGAAGCCCGTATCGAGACCAGGATTCGCGTAGCGAGCCGGTGGTCTCGCCCGCCCTGGCGGTTCGCGGGCCAGGGATACGGAAAAAACGCTGCTCGCCCACCTCCAAGAAAGAGAAAAATGGCCCAAACGAAAGTGCTTGTCAGCGGAGCGGGCGGTTTCATCGGCCACCATCTGGTCAAACGGTTGAAGCGCGAAGGCTACTGGGTGCGCGGAACGGACCTGAAGTATCCGGAATACGAACCCTCGCCGGCCGATGAATTCGAGATCCTCGACATGCGCCGCTGGGACAACTGTCTGCAGGCCACCCGCGGGGTGGAGGAAACCTTCGCCCTCGCCGCCGACATGGGCGGAATGGGTTTCATCTCGAAGTTCCACGCCCAGATCCTGCACAACAACCTGCTCATCAGCACCCACACCCTGGATGCGGCGCGGATCAACGGGGTCAAGCGCTACCTGTTCACCTCCTCGGCCTGCGTCTACCCGGAATACAAGCAGACCGAGACGAACATCAAGCCGCTCAAGGAAGAAGACGCCTACCCCGCCCAGCCGCAGGACGCCTACGGATGGGAAAAGCTCGTCACCGAGCACCTGTGCCAGCATTATCGCGAGAGTTATGGGATCGAAACGCATGTCGTGCGCTTCCACAACATGTTCGGCCCGCTGGGCAAGTGGGAGGGCGGGCGCGAGAAAGCTCCGGCCGCGCTGTGCCGCAAGGTGGCGGTGGCCAAGCTCAAAGGGGAAAAATCGATCGAGATCTGGGGCGACGGCGAGCAGACCCGCTCCTTCTGTTACGTCGACGATACCCTCGAAGGGATCCTGAGCCTGATGCGTTCGGATTTCCCCGGACCGATCAACCTCGGCCAGGACCGGATGGTGTCGATCAACGAGCTGGCGGATATCATCATGAAGATCGCCGGCGTCAAACTGGAGAAGAAGCATGTCCCGGGAGCCCTCGGCGTACGCGGCCGCAACTCCGACAACACGCTGGTCAAAAAGGTGCTCGGATGGGAGCCGAAGGTCACGCTCGAGGAAGGCGTGGCGCGGACCTACACCTGGATCGAAGGACTGGTCAAAGCCAGGCTGGACGCCGGAAAAACCATCGACGGATGATTAACGCGCCGGACGCCGGCGCCCGACAACCGAAAGGGGGATGCGATGAAACGAGGGGGAGGCATAACGATCGCCGCGGCATGCGCATGGTTCCTGCTGAGCGGCATTTCATCACCGGTAAAGACAGCACGCCAAGGATCCGAAACGGAGACGGAAACGCCTACCGCTTCGGATCTTTTTATTCCCACTTTCCCCGGCACGGATTCCGCGACGCCGGGCGATACGGATACGCCGTCGCGCTCGCCGGATGATTCACCGACGGTAACCGGGACCGGGACAGAGACCTCTGAAAATACCGGAACGGCGGCGCTTTCCCCGACGGGCACCGATACTCCAAGCCGGACAATCGAATGGACTTTGACGGACACGCCCTCGCCTGAATCCACGTTTACCTCCACGGTTGTTCCCACGCCGACGCTCACGGCTACCAACTCCCCGGCGGCGAATCCGCCGGCCTGGGTGATCATCAGCGAAGTCGCCTGGGCGGGAACGCAGGCGTCCGCGAACGACGAGTGGATCGAGCTGTGGAACCCGGGCGCGGCGGACGTCGACCTGGCCGGCTGGACGCTGACCGACGGCGGCGACCTGCATACCGCGCTTTCCGGGACGATCGGCGCGGGCGGATTCTTTTTGTTGGAACGCACCGATGATACGACCGTCGCCGACACCGTCGCGGACCGGATCTATACCGGCGCGCTCGCCAATGGCGGCGAGTCGCTCTACCTGATCGATTCCTCGGGGCGCATGATGGACACGGCGAACAGCGGCGGCGGACCGTGGCCGGCCGGATCACAGGCGACGGCCGCGGCAATGGAACGCGCGGGCGCCGGCCCCGACGCGGATTTCGAATGGTGCTCCAACGACGGGATCCACCGCAACGGTTCGGATGCCGCCGGACATCCCATAAACGGAACGCCGCGCGCGCCGTTCTCGGGATTCTGCCGGGAACCCACGCGGACGTGCACCCGGACTCCCACCCCGACCGGTTCGGGGACGGCGACCTTCACTCCCAGCCCGACCGTAACACTTCCCCCGCCGTCGTACCCGCCCCACAGCGTGGTGATCAACGAGGCGGCTTGGGCCGGGACTCAGGCGGACGCGAACGACGAATGGATCGAATTGTGGAATCCGGGCGGAGCTGATATCGACCTTTCCGGATGGATCCTGACCGACGGGGGGGATGTCTCCATAACGCTTGCGGGTTCGATTTCACCGGGAGCATTTTTCATACTCGAGCGGGGCGGGGAAGATACCCTGAGCGATATCTCCGCAAACCAGCTCTATACCGGCGGCCTTTCCAATTCGGGCGAGGAATTGATGCTGATCGATCCGGCCGGCGGCGTGGTCGATATTGCGGGTGCGCGCGGCCAGCGTTGGCCGGCGGGAACCGCTTCGCCCGTGTATGCCAGCATGGAACGCGCATCCGTCGATCCGCCTGGGTGGGGAACCAACACCGGATGGATGATGAACGGCCGCGATGCGGCGGGAAACGCCGTGCGCGGGACGCCCGGGCGCGCCAACAGCGTGCTTTCCCCGACGCCGACCGCGACCAAACTCCCCAAAGGAATTCTGATCAACGAGTTCCTTCCCAAACCGGGAAGCGACTGGAACCATGACGGCTATATCGATACCAACGATGAGTTCATCGAACTCCTGAACATCAGCGGACAGGCGGTCGACATCGGCGGATGGAAGCTCGATGATAACTTTCACGGCGGGAGCCGGCCGTTTGTGATCCCCGGCGGGACGTGGATCCAACCGGACCAGTTCCTGGTGTTCTTCCGCACCCGGACCAAGGTGGCGCTGAACGATCCGGGCGATGAGATCTGGCTGCTTTCCCCCAGCGGGGCGAAGATCGACGGCCGGGTTTACACCCGCACCCGCTGGCCCGACAGCGCCTGGGGGCGATACCCTGACGGGGAAAGCGTCCTGCGGCTCGGGTTCCCGCCCACGCCCGGCGAACCCAACCGTCTTCCGGACGACATATTGAATCCAAAAAAAGATCCCCTGCCGGTTATCGCCCCGGGCTGGCGCCGGGTGATGTGCGGCCCGGAGGCGGGCCCGCTGCTTTTGGGTGATGGTTTTCTGACGACTGGCAGTGAAGATTCGATCCGCATGGCGGAATCCAGGGGCTGGTATTTCTGGTGGAACGGCAGGTGCTATGCCTGGTCGGCGCCATCCCTCGGGAAACGGCTTCCTTACTCCAATCTCCTTCCGGGCGGGGAAACGATTGTGGAAAACGGCGGATGGTGGTGGGAATGGTGGTATTTACGATGAAAACGCAGGGAAAGGAGAGGAGCCGATCCATGACATTCCGCGGCAAATCACAGTCAAGCCGCGCTGGTGGGATCACTCGCTTGCGCGTAGAATAACCATCATTATGGCACGGCGGTAGACCGAGGGGTTGGACCGCCGGATTTTTGGGAAAAGGGAGTCATCATATGGGGAACGTTCTGGTCGTCGACGATGACATGGACACGCTCAAGCTGGCCGCGATGATCCTGGCCCGCGCCGGGCACAAGGTGGTGCAGGTCGAGCGGGGGGCGGATGCGCTGGCGGAGGTGGCCAAGAGCCGCCCGGATCTGATCCTGCTGGATATCATGCTCCCGGATATGGATGGTTTTTCGGTCGCCCAGAAGCTCCGTACGACGGCCAATCCGCCGCCGATCCTGTTCTTCTCGGCGCGCAGCACGCCCGAGGACCAGATCATCGGGCGGACCCTGGGCGATGGCTACCTGCTCAAGCCGGTCCGTCTGACGACCCTGCTGGAATCGGTCCAGAAGGTTCTCGAGGCCGACAAGCCGGTTGCCTGACGAGTGTTGACGCGATCGTCGATCGCTTAAAAAAATAAATCAGCCGCGATCATTCATCGCGGCTGATTTATTTCCACCCTCAACCCCTGCATGGATGAGGGCGAGGCGCCGCCTCGCCCCTACTTTGCGTAATCCACCGCCCGCGTCTCGCGGATGACGGTGACTTTAATTTGACCCGGGTACTGCAATCCTTCCTCAATCTTGCGGGCCACGTCGCGCGCCAGGCGCACCGACGCCAGGTCGTCCAGATTCTCGGGGCGGACGATGATCCGCACCTCGCGTCCGGCCTGGAGCGCATAAGCCTCGACCACGCCCTCGAACGAGGTGGCGATATCCTCGAGAGTCCGGATGCGTTTGACGTATTGTTCGAGATTCTCGCGGCGGGCGCCGGGCCGCGCGCCGGAAATGGCGTCGGCCGACTCGACGATCACCGCCTCGACGCTATCCTGCTCCACCTCATGGTGGTGGCCCGCGACGATGTTGACTATCTTTTCGGGAACGCCGTAGCGCTTGATGAAATCCGCCCCGATCGCGGCGTGGGTGCCCTCCACCTCGTGATCCATGGCCTTGCCGAGGTCGTGCAGGAGACCGCCGGCCTTGGCCGCGGCCACATCGGCACCGAGCTCGGAGGCGATCACGCCCGCCAGCAGCGCGGTTTCGACCGAGTGCCCATGCTGGTTCTGCCCGTACGACATCCGGAACTTAAGCGTGCCGAGTTTCTTGAGGATTTCCGGATGCAGCCCCGGAACGCCGGCTTCAAAGGAAGCCCGTTCGCCCTCCTCCAGGATCACCTTATCCACTTCCTTGCGCGAATCTTCGAGCACCTTCTCGATGTGGGCCGGGTGGATCCGCCCGTCGAGGATCAGCTTGGCGAGGGAGCGGCGGGCGACCTCGCGGCGGACCGGATCGAACGACGAGATCGTCACCGCTTCGGGGGTGTCGTCGACGATCACGTCCACGCCGGCGGCCTGCTCGAAGGCGCGGATGTTGCGGCCGTTGCGGCCGATGATCCGGCCCTTCATCTCCTCGCTCGGAAGCGGCACGACCGATACCGCCACTTCCGACACGTGATCCGACGCCACGCGCTGGATGGCGTCCGCCACCAGTTCGCGCGCGCGCCGTTCGCCCTCCTGGCGCGCTTCCTCCTCGATCTGCCGGATCGTACGGGCCATGTCGGCGCGCGATTCCTTTTCCACATCCGCCAGCAATATCCCGCGCGCCTCCTCGACGGTCATCCCCGCCACCCTTTGCAATTCCACCAGGCGTTCGGCGTGAACCTTTTCGAGGTCGTTGGCGCGGCGGTCCAGCGCGCTCTGCCGTTTGTTGAGCATCTGCTCGCGCTGTTCCTGGCGTTCCATGCGCCGGTCCACCTCGGACCGCCGGCGCTGCAGGCGTTCCTCCTCGGCGGAAAGATCCGCGCGGCGGCGGCGGATTTCGTCTTCCGCGCCGTCCCGCAGCTTGAGGGCCGCATCCTTGGCCTGGATTTCGATCTGGCGCGCGCGGCTTTCCGCGGCGGCCAACTGCGAGTTGATGTTCGATTTCTCTTCCGCCGCCCGGCGCGCGGCCATGGAGTGGCGGATGATGAACCCCACAATGCCCCCCGCCGCCAATGCCGCCGCGGCGATCACAACCACCAGTACGGTCGATATCTCACCCATTCTGCAACCTCCTTGCCCATATTTTTTATTCCAGTGAAAAATGCTGTCATGCTGAGCGAAGCATTTGCATAAGCCAAAGCAGACCCTTCGCTGCCCCCGCTTCGCATGCATCCCTGCTTATGGAACTTACCCAACCAGGGACGCTCCGCGGGGACAGGCGCTCAGGGTGACTTTTTTCGCGAACTTGTTTTTTTCTCAATCTCCCCATCTTCAATTCGGGATTGTTCTTCCCAAACATTCCGGGCGGTTTCCCGCGCGAGGTCGTAATTAAAACCGCGTGACGCCAAAAACGCGGTCATCTTCCGCTGGAATTCGCGGCCGGGGTCCGGGTTCTTTCCGGATGCCCGCAGCAGGCGCGCCGCCTTTTTCCGCGCGGCCGAAAGCGCGGCCGTATCCTCCGGCAAGCCTTCCAGTGCATCGCGGGCATCGTCGTCCGTGACGCCCATCCGCCGCAGTTCCATGCCCAGCGCGCGGACGGAACGCGGGCGGAATGCCTGCCGGTTCTCCACCCACTCGCGCGCGAATTTGCGGTCGTCGATCCAGCCCTGCCCCGCCAGCTTGTCCAGGACGAGGGCGATCTCCGCCTCGTCCAGTTTGCGGCGCCGCAGGTAGCGTTCGAACTCCGCCCGCGACCGCGGCCGGCGCCCCAAAAGGCCCAGGCAGCGCGCGTACGAATCATCAAGCGCGCTTTGCCGTTTGAGCCGCTCGAGCTCCCCGGGCGATAGCTGCTGCCCGGGCGAGAATGCGGCGGCGGCCTTCGCGGTCAGCGGGAAGGATTCCCCGCCTTCCAGCACCACGGTGATCTTCCGGCCGTCGCGTCGCACCCGCAGGGCGGCGATCCTTTTCGGCATCCGTCCCTCGAAAAAACCGGCGCCCGGCAGGCCGCGCGGCAACGCAGAGCGCAAATCCCAAGTCCACGAGCCGGATGCGATCGGGGTTTCTCATCCCGCGCACGCGGGATAAAAAACAGCCGTAACCCGGCAAGGGGCTACGGCTGCCTAAGCACTGATCGAAAAGATGGATTGGAACCCGTCGTCAGCCGCCCGCTAACACCTGGCGATGACGTGGAATCGACGGTCGCCGGCTCCGGTCCGGCCCGCTAAACGGGATTCGTGCAACCGGAAACGCTGCTGGGAATTGCCGGGCGGCCAAAAACGTTGATCCATCTCCCGCACCTCCGCGGGGGGTTCCATAAGTGCTTATCGTCAGTCCGTAGCCCGTGGAGGGTTCCCGGGAGGGAAAAATCTCCCGGTCGTTTCTCCACGCAAAATTGTTTGTGATGCCCGCCCGGGCGCAAACGCCTAGGCTTCCGCATCCGTTTCTTCCTCTTCCTCGGCGGAAGGGGAAGGCTCCACCGCCGCAGCGCCGGCCATCGCCTTTTCGCGGACGGCCGCTTCGAGCTGCTCGGTGATCTCCGGATGCTCCTTCAGGTGCTGCTTGGCGTTCTCCCGCCCCTGGCCGATGCGTGCGTCCTGGTACGAGAAAAAAGCGCCGCGCTTGACGATCAACCCAAGAGCGGTGCCGATGTCGATCAGGTCGCCCGTCTTGGAGATGCCTTCATTGTACATGATATCGAACTCGGCTTCGCGGAAGGGCGGGGCGACCTTGTTCTTGACCACCCGCACGCGGGTGCGGCTGCCCGTCACTTCAGCCCCGTTTTTAATCGATTGAAT
>CAZYSF010000183.1:0-2079 GCA_964649635.1 uncultured Anaerolineales bacterium
ATGGCAACATGCTCCGCGAGGACAGGCCAAAAGCACCCTTGCTCCGCGAGGGCAGGTGCGGGCATGACGAACAAGGCGGGCACGCAAACCGCCGGCGCCACAATCCGATAACCGATCCGCCTGCCGCCGCGGCACAATTCACTCCGAACCTGTATAACTTTTGTTAGAGATTCGTAAGAAGACCATCGCGAACATTGACGCTCCCGAATCCCAGGCATAGAATGAGTGAACGCTATCCGGAACCCGTCCGGAACGCCCGCAGCTAAATTGACCCATGGAATATCGAGACTACTATCAGACCCTCGGAGTCGCCCGGACCGCCAGCGAGGACGAGATCAAAAAAGCATACCGGAAACTGGCGATGAAATATCATCCGGACCGCAATCGCGGCGGGAAGGATACCGGGGATAAATTCAAAGAGATCAACGAGGCCTACGAAGTGCTGAGCGATCCGCAGAAGCGCGGGCGCTACGACAAACTCGGAAGCGCGTACCAGAACTGGCAAAGTTCCGGGACGCCCGGAGGATTCGACTGGTCGCAGTGGGCGGGCGGGGCTCCGCGCGGCGGCACGCGCGTGGAGTACGAGAACATCGGGGAAGTCTTCGGTAATTTTTCAGATTTCTTTCAATCGATCTTCGGCGACATCCCCGTCCAGCAGGGGGGCGGCTTCACCCGCGGCGGAAGGGTGCGGACGGGATCCAACCGCGCGCCGTTGCAGCAGCTGCCGGATGTGGATGTGACGATCACACTCGAGGAAGCGTTCCACGGGGCGACGCGAATCGTCCAAAAAGGAAACCGGCGGCTGGAGGTGAAGATTCCTCCGGGAGCCCAGACCGGCACCCGGATCCGCCTGGCGGGCGAAGGCGCAACCGGCGGCGGGCGGGCGGGCGACCTGTACCTGGCGGTGGTGGTGGCCGCGGATCCGCGCTGGGAGCGAAAGGGGGACGATCTTCATGCGGAAACGCCGGTCGACGTATACACGCTGCTCCTGGGCGGGGAAATCCGGGTGACGACGATCGATTCCAAATCCGTCATGCTGACCATTCCTCCGGAAACCCGGTCCGGGCAATCCTTCCGGCTGGCGGGGCTGGGGATGCCGCGGCTGGGGAACCCATCCGCGCGCGGAGACATGTTCGTTAAAACGCAGGCCGATCTGCCCAGCGGCCTGAGCGACGAAGAGAAAAAACTGCTCCACGAATTGGCCAAGCTGCGGAAGCGGCAGGCGTGAAGTGAAACCGGCGGTCATTTACCAAGCTGCTGAAAAACGCGCCTGACTTCATTGCGAGCAACCCCTGCGCTGTTCTCAGGGCAGGCTCCGGAAGCAAAGCAATCCCCCTTTTCTAGTGATGATCAGCAGATTGCTTCGTCGCTTCGCTCCTCGCAATGACACCCACCCAGACAGAGTACCAAAGCCCTCATTCGGGCCAAACGCATGCAAGAAATGAAGGCGGCCCAAAGATCAATCTGAACCTCCTTCAGCTGTGAGGTCTCGCCCGCCCGGGCGACAATCGTGCCCGGGCTACCAGAGACCCTTCCCATGGGAGAGTGTGAAATGAAAAAAATCATGCTCGTAATTTCGGCGCTGGGCGTACTGGCGCTTGCCTGCACCGCTTTCGGGATGCCCGCGGCGCTTCCCGCGGCCAACCCCGCCCTTTCCGAAGCCGTCACGCCGGCCATACCGGCGGCGGCGGACGGCTCGCTGGCGGAGATCTACGAACGGGTCAACCCGGGGGTGGTCGCGATCTTTGCCTACGGCGCGAGCGCGGAGGGGGATGCGCTCGGATCCGGATTCGTCGTGGATATGGACGGGCACATCGTAACCAACATGCACGTGGTGAGCGGGGCGGAGATGATCGAGGTCGACTTCCCCTCGGGCCTGATGGTGGAGGCCGCCGTGATCGCCGAGGACCCGGATTCAGACCTGGCCGTGCTGCGGGTGGACGCGGCGGCGGAGGAACTGCATCCGCTCACGCTCGGCGATTCCGCGCTGCTGCGGATCGGCGATCCGGTGATCGCGATCGGCAACCCCTACGGGCTGTACAACACGCTGACGACGGGGATCGTCTCCGCCAAGGGACG
>CAZYSF010000184.1:0-4617 GCA_964649635.1 uncultured Anaerolineales bacterium
CGCGCCTGCTCGGATTGCCATACCCCGGCGGCCCGGCGATCGAGGAAGCCGCCAAGCTGGGCGACCCCGAGTCGATCCGCTTCCCGCGCGCCTGGCTGGAAGACACGTGGGATTTCTCCTTCAGCGGCTTGAAGACCGCCGTCCTGCGCGAAGTCCGGAAATATCAGCCGGCGCTCGCGGCGGGGGTAAATCCGCCGGAGCCGGGCCTGCCCATCCCGAATCTCGCGGCATCCTTTCAGGCGGCGGTCGTGGACGTGCTGGCGCAGAAAGCCGCCCGCGCCGCGCGCGAGTTCGCCGCGAAGGGGATCCTGGTGGCCGGCGGCGTTTCGGCCAACCAGGCTTTACGGACCGCGCTGCAGAAGCTCGCGCCGTGCCCGGTGCGCATGCCGCCGCTCGAATTGTGCACCGACAACGCGGCGATGGTCGCCGCCGCCGGCTTTTTCCGTTTTCAGGCAGGGCAGCGATCACCGCTTAATATGGACGTGAGCCCGGATTGGGAGCTGGTGGAGAACTAATTTCGCCCGTCTTTGTATTGCGTGCCCTTGGGAAAAAACCATTCTCACCGCGAAGCCGCAGGGATGATCCATTGATCGCCCCTACTTGACCGGAAGGTGGCCCTCCCTTAGAATTGGATCATATCAACGGGGAGCCCGTATTCGGGCTGAGAGGGAGGCGCACAGCCTTCGACCCGCAGAACCTGCTCCGGGTAATGCCGGCGGAGGGATCGTGTGACTCACCATCACCCTCCACCGGCGGAGGGTTTTTTTTATGCCGCACCGACGCGCCGTCATCTTCGCCAATGGCCTGCTTCCGGATCCTGAATCCGCCAAACGCATGCTGCGGGACGGCGATGTCTGGATCGCGGCCGACGGGGGGAGCCGGCATGCGCTGGCGCTGGGGCGCGCGCCGGATGTATTAATCGGCGATCTCGACTCGCTCCCGGATCCGGTCCGGGATTCCCTCCTCCACGCCGGCACCAAGATCCAATCCTTCGCCGCGGAAAAAGATGAAACGGATCTCGAACTCGCGCTGGCCTACGCGGTGCGGGAAGCGTATCCCGCCATCCTGATCCTGGCCGGATTGGGCGGCAGAACCGACCAGACCCTGGCGAATATTTTTCTGCTCACCGATCCGGCGCTCGAAGCCATCGACGTCCGCATCGATGACGGGCGCGAGGAGGCATTCCTGATTGGGAAGGAAGGCCTCGTGCGCGGAGCCGCCGGGGATATTGTTTCCCTGCTGCCGTTCGGCGTTCCCGCCGAGGGGGTGACCACCGACGGATTGAAGTTCCCGCTGCGCGGCGAAACGCTCATCCCCCATCGAACGCGGGGAATAAGCAACCGGATGCTGGGCGCCGGCGCCGCCATCACTGTCGAAAGAGGAGTTCTATTATGCATACATACCCGATCCGCAACCTAAACCGCACCTTCCCGAAAGCGGGGCAAAGCGCCGTCCTTTTGGCCGGCTCCGTGTTCTTCCTGCTCCTGCTTCCGGCTTGCCGGCCCGCGGGCGCGGCGCGCACCATCACGCTGATGACCCACGATTCCTTCGCCGTCAGCGAATCGGTTCTGCAACAGTTCGAGCAAGCGGCTGGGGCGAAGGTGGTCGTCCTGGAAAGCGGCGATACCGGCGCCGCGCTTAACAAAGCCATCCTGACCAAGGGCGCGCCGCTGGCGGACGTATTCTACGGAGTGGATAACACTTTCCTGAGCCGCGCCCTACAGGAGGGGATCTTCGAACCGTACGTCTCGCCGCTCGCCGAAACCATTTCCGCCGAATTCCGGCTGGACCCGGATAACCGCGCGCTGCCGGTGGATTTCGGCGACGTGTGCATCAACTACGACCGCGAATGGTTCGCCGCGCGAACGCTGGCCGTGCCGCAGACGCTCGAAGACCTGGCACTGCCCGAATACCAGGGGCTGCTGGTCGTCGAGAATCCATATACGTCCTCCCCGGGGCTGGCCTTCCTGCTTGCCACGGTCGCGCACTTCGGTCCGGAGGGTTTTACCGATTATTGGAAATCCTTGAAGGAGAATGAAGTGCAAGTGGTGGACGGGTGGGAAACGGCGTATTACACCAACTTCAGCGCGCTATCCGGCAGGGGCCCGCAGCCGATGGCGGTCTCCTACGCCTCCAGTCCGGCGTTCGAATTCATCTACGCCGATCCGCCGCGCGACGAACCGCCGACCGCCTCGCTCACCGGCCCGGACATGTGCTTCCGGCAGATCGAATTTGCCGGGATCCTGGCCGGGACGGCCAATCGTGCCCTGGCGGAAAAGCTGATGGATTTCTTTTTAAGCGTTCCCTTCCAGGAAGATGTCCCGTTGCAGATGGCGGTGTATCCGGTCAATCCGCAAGCCGCGATCCCGGATGCTTTCATCCGGTTCGCGCCGCTCCCCGAGCAACCCGCCGTCCTGGCGCCGGATGAGATCGCCAGTCATCGCGAGGAATGGATGGAGGCATGGAAGGAAATCATGCTGCCGTAGCGCGCGGGAGAATCCTTCGCGGCCGGCTTGCCCGTTTTCCGGTGAAGCGGATTCTGCCGTGGATCCCCGCCGTGCTGTTTGTCGGCGTGTTTTTCTACGCCCCGTTGGGAACCATCCTGCGGACGGGGATCGACGCGGCGCGGGAGAGCGGCTGGGAGTCCCTCCCGATCCGGCGAGCCATGGACGTGCTGGGGTTCACCGTCTTCCAGGCTGCGCTCTCGACGGTTCTGACGCTGATCGTCGGCCTGCCCGGGGCGTACCTCTTTGCCCGGTTTGAATTTCCCTTAAAACGAATCCTGCGCGCGTTCACACTCATTCCATTCATTCTTCCGACGGTGGTGGTGGCGGCCGGATTCGAAGCGCTGCTGGGAGCCCGCGGATGGGTTAATCTGGCGCTCCTGCAATCCGGCCTGATAGATGCGCCGATCCAGTTTCTGCACACGCTGGGCGCCATACTTCTCGCCCACGTTTTCTACAACACATCGATCGTGCTGCGGTTGGCGGGTAATGCCTGGGAGCGGCTGGACCCGCGCCTGACCGCCGCCGCGCGCGTGCTGGGGGCCGGCCCTTGGCAGGCTTTCACCCGCGTCACGCTCCCATTGCTCATGCCGCACCTGCTGGCGGCCGCGGCGCTGGTCTTCCTCTTCGACTTCACCTCGTTCGGGGTGATCCTGATCCTCGGCGGACCGGCGTTTTCAACCGTGGAAACGGAGATCTACATCCAGGCGCTGCAGGCGCTTAACCTGCCGGCCGCCGCGCTGCTGTCGATCCTGCAGATCGCATGCACCCTGCTCCTGATTGTCATCTCCTCGCGGCTTTCGGAACGCGCGCAGGCCGGATCCGGGCGGGTGGGTTTCCGCGCCGCGCGAAAACCCGGATCGATCGCGGAAAAAACCGCCGTGGGGATACTCGCGGGAATGCTGTTCCTGCTTTTCTTCCTGCCGCTGGCCGCCCCCGCGGCGAGGTCGTTTCTGCGGACGGATCCGGCGCAGGGCGAGAGGTCGGCGGTGAACGCGGGATGGACGCTCGATTACTACCGTGAACTGTTCTACAACCGCAGGGGATCGGCCTTCTTCGCGACCCCGGTCGAGATGGCGGGAAATTCACTGATGGCGGCCGCGGCGACCGCGGCACTGGCGCTGCTCCTCGGAATTCCCGCGGCGGCGCTCCTGGCCCGCCCACGCCGTTTCGACCGGTACCTCGAACCGTTCCTGCTTCTGCCACTCGGGACGTCCGCGGTTTCACTCGGGCTGGGGATGCTGCTGGTATTTTCCCGCCCGCCGGTGAATTGGATCCGGTCGCCCTGGATGCTCCCGGCCGCTCACTGCCTGGTGGCGTTCCCATTCGTGGTGCGCGGATTGAAACCCGCCTTCGCGGCCATCCCCGAGCGGCTGCGCGAAGCGGCGGCGGTGCTCGGGGCGGACCCGTGGCGGATCCGGCTGACGGTCGATATTCCGATCGTCCTGCGGGCGATCCTTTCCTCCGCGGCGTTTGCCTTCGCCATTTCGCTCGGCGAGTTCGGCGCGACCGCGATCATCGTCCGGCCGGATTTCCCGACGATGCCGGTCGGGATCTACCGGCTGCTCTCCCAGCCCGGCGGATTGAATTACGGACAGGCGATGGCGATGACGACGCTGCTGATGCTTTTCTGCGCGGGGGCGGTGATGATAATCGAGCGGGAACATACGCCGGCGTAGCGCCGCCAAGATGCCCCCTCCTCTGTCCTCCCCCGTTTATCAAAAACAAAGGCGATAAACGGGGGAGGAAGAAGGTGATACATGCTTGAACTGATCGACATCCGAAAAAGTTACGAAGGCAAGCCGCTGCTGGAGGGCGTGAGCATTCGAATTGACCGCAGCGAGACCGTCTGCCTGCTCGGGCCGTCGGGCGGCGGCAAGAGCACGCTGTTGCGAATCGCCGCCGGATTGGAATCCCCCGAATCCGGCCGGCTGCTGTGGAACGGCGAAGACATCACCCGAACGCCCGCCCACCGGCGCGGATTCGGATTGATGTTCCAGGATTACGCCCTGTTCCCGCACCTCAATGTGGCGGAAAACGTGGCTTTCGGGCTGCGAATGCAGAATCTGCCCACGGACCGGATTCGGCGGGAAACCGGAGAGGCGCTGGCGCG
>CAZYSF010000185.1:0-2896 GCA_964649635.1 uncultured Anaerolineales bacterium
ACCGAACTGACCCAGGAGGAAATGATCCGCGGATTGCGCAAGGCGGTCTGGAACAGCGTGCTCATGCCGGTCTTTACCTGCGCCGGATCGGCCGAGATCGGGATCGAGCCGCTGCTGTATTGCGCGACCAAACTCATCCCCTCGCCGACGGAAATGCCCAAGGCGGTGGCGGAAGGGAAGGACGGCCCGGAAGAACTGGCCTGCTCGGATGCCGGCCCGCTGGCGGTGTATGTCTGGAAAACCACGGCGGATCCGTTCGTCGGCAAGCAAACCTATTTCCGCGTGTATTCCGGGACGATGGCCTCGGATACGCGCGTGTGGAATTCGAAAAAATCGGCGGAGGAGCGGCTGGGGACGATTTCCATCCCGCGCGGGAAGGAGACCATCCCGGTCAAAAATGTGCACGCGGGGGATATCGGGATCGTGCCCAAACTCTCCGCCACGGTCACCGGCGATACGCTGTGCGACAAGACTCATCCGCTGACACTGAGCGCGGCAACCTATCCGACCGCGTTGTATTCGGTCGCGGTGACTCCCAAGACCCAGGCCGACGCGGCCAAGATTTCACCCACCCTCACCCGGCTGTGCGAGGAGGATATGACTCTTACCTGGCACAACGAGCAGAGCACCTCCCAGACCATCCTGCAGGGCATGGGCGACCAGCATATCGATGTGGCGATCCGGCGGGCGGAATCCAAATTCCAAGTTGGGCTGCATATCGAGCTGCCGAGGGTTCCCTATCGCGAGACGATCACCAAATCCAACAGCGCGATGTACCGTCACAAAAAACAGACCGGCGGGTCCGGCCAGTTCGGGGAAGTGAGCCTGCGGGTCGAGCCGCTCCCGGAGGGCAATTTTGAATTCGAGAATGAGGTCGTGGGAGGGGCGATTTCCTCCTCCTACATGTCCGCCATCGAAAAGGGCGTTCACTCGGTGATGCAGCACGGCGCGATCGCCGGCTACCCGATGGAGAAAATACGGGTTGCGGTGTTCGACGGCAAGGAACATCCGGTGGATTCCAAACCGATCGCCTTCGAGACGGCCGGCCGCGAGGCCTTCAAGCTCGCCGTCCACGGCGCGAGCCCGGTGCTCCTCGAACCGATCATGGCCATCCGGGTGATCGTCCCGGAATCCAACATGGGCGATGTGCTGGGCGACCTCAACACCCGCCGCGCGCACGTGCAGGGGATGGACACCGAACACGGCAAAAGCGTTGTCAACGCCACCATCCCGCTCGCGGAAATTCAACGTTATGCCACCGAGCTGCGCTCGATCACCGGCGGGCGGGGCATCTTCACGATGACTTTCGACCATTACCAGGTGATCCCGCGCAACGTGGCCGAAACGATCATCGCCGCCCATCAGAAAGAATTGACCGGCAAGACCGAAGAAGAGGAATAAGCTCCCGGTCCAATCCCGGGTGTGATCCCTTGCGCGGGAATCTCTCAGGTGGAGAGATTCCCGCGTTTTTTATTAAGGGTTGTTACGGTTCGGTAACGGAGGCTCAAAGTCCCCGCAAGCCTGTACAATCGATAAAGCGGCAGGAGGCCGGGAGTCTGATGATGTCGGGAAGAACAGCCCCAACGATTACTCCACTCGCAACCGATTCCTCGGCCTTCGGCCTCGGAATGACCTCCCGCGCGCATCCGATATTGGCGGCATCAAACAATCCCAAGCGGCTTCGGCTCTTAAAAACCCTCTGGCTTGGCGGACTGACCCTGTGGGGAATGGCTTTTCAAACCGGCGCCGTTTCCGGCCGCCGGCCTTCGGAGGATTACTACGCGTACCGTTCCCAATCGGGTGATTCCTTGGCCTCGGTCGCGAACCGGTTTGGGGTGGCCAAAAACGAAATCTGGGATACCGGCGGATTGCATCTCTCCGACAGAGGTTTTCTCGCGCCCGGATTAACCCTGTCCATCCCCAGGCGACTCCGGAACCTGACCAATGAGACGCATTTGCTGCCGGACAGCGAATTTATCCGCTCGCAAACTTCTGTTAAATTCGACGTGGATAATTACATCCTGGGCAAGCGCGGATTTTTGCTCCATTACCGGGATGAGGAAGGCAGATCGGGCGCGGAAATTATTTCCAAATTGGCCAGGGATAATTCCGTCAATCCCAGGCTCCTGTTATCGCTGCTGGAATACACCAGCGGTTGGGTGACGGAGCCCGCCCCCTCTCCGCAAACCCTCGACTACCCGATGAATTTCCGCGACGTCTACCACCGGGGTTTGTACAGCCAGATGATGCTGGCAGTCGATTACCTCGAAAGAGGGTATTACGGCTGGCGTGACGCGAAAATCCTGAGCCTGTATTTCAACGGCGGGGAAAACATCCGGCTGGCTCCGGACCTGAACGCCGGAACGGTCGCGGTGATGTATTACTTCAGCAAAATAACCGGCACCTCCGCCGAATGGAGCGCGGCATTATGGAAATTCCTCGATCTCCACTCGCAACTGTTCGGCGACCCGCGATTAAGCCCGGCGGAACCGCTGTATTCGGGGGAAGTGTATCAACCTTACTTAATTCTGCCGTTCAGCTTGAGGCAGTCCTGGTGTTTTTCCTACGGTCCGCACGGGGCGTGGGATTCGAAAGGGCCCGCGGCGGCGCTCGATTTTGCGCCCCCGCAGGACGAATACAGCGGTCCGCTGACCCGCATGATCCTGGCTTCCGCTCCGGGCTGCGTCGTGCGTTCGGAGAAGAACATGGTCGTGCTGGATTTGGATTGCGACGGGTTGGAACAAACCGGATGGAACCTCACCTTTTACCATCTCGCCGAGGAAGGCCGGGCCCGCGAAAACAGCCGGGTCTCTCAGGGGCAGAAGATCGGGTATGCGTCGTGCGAGGGCGGGTTGTGCTCGGGAATTCACGTGCACATGGCGCGCAAATACAACGG
>CAZYSF010000186.1:0-8501 GCA_964649635.1 uncultured Anaerolineales bacterium
CCGCAGCGGGAGGGCGTGGTGATCTCGCCCATGTAAGCCAGTTCCATCTCGCCCCGCACGGTCAGCTTGAGGTCGTAAACCCGGTTGAAGGCGCGCGCCGCCAGGACGCTGATCGCCGCGCTGGAGGAAAGCCCCTTCTGAATCGGAAGATCCATTTTGTCGCTGTGGAGGACCAGCCCGCGCACGTGGTGGTTGGTGAGCACCTGGTAGGCTACGCCGGCGATGTAACTCCAGAAGCCGCCCTTTTCGGCCTCTTCCAGAAGCGCCTTGGGCTGCATCGGGATTTCGTACGGCCCGTGCAGCCTGCCGTCGCGGGTGGTGGAGGAGAGGACGAGCGAGGTGGGGTGCGGCTCGACCTCGGCATAAATCCCCTGATCGGTGCCGCAGATGAGCGTGTAGCCCTTTTCGATATCGGCGTTGATCCGGCGGTAGCCGCCGGCCCAGTCCGAATGCTCGCCGAACAGGCAGATGCGTCCTGGAACGAATATTCTCATGCGGCCTCGCGATGGAAGATGGGTTTTGCCGGGTGGTCTGGACCGGATCTGCGAAATAGAATCCCCGGATATTCCCCTGCATTATAAAACAAGCCGCGCCGGCGGCCATGGCGGAATTGAATTCCAAACAGAAAGGACCGCTTATACAAGCGGTCCTTTCTGTTTGGACGATGGATCAGGGATGAAGGTTATTCCATCGATCCGCCTTGCAGCGCGGCGATCAGGGCGACCGGATCGAGGATCGGGCCCAGTTTGTAAGTCTTTCCCTCGTGGGTGACATCGATCGTCCGGCCGGTTTCCAGAGCCAATTCGAGGAACCGTTCCGGCGTGAGCGATGGATCCACCTGGACGGCCAACGCGTACATCCCCGCCACCCAGGGCGTCGCCCAGCTTAAACCTCCCCGGCGAAAAAACGCATAATCGCCTGTGCCGGAGGGATCCGCGGTCGTGCGGGAATCCATCGGCACGAAGAACAGCCGATCGGAAACCTTCCCGGCATAGAAAGCGGATTCCCACCAGGAGGGGCCGTAGGATTCGAACTTGTCGGGATCGCTCAGCGGATGGCGGTTGAGCCCCATGTATCCGATCCCATAGGTGTTTTTCATGCTGGTAAACACCACCAGGATGCCTTGCGCCCGAGCCTCTTGCACCGCGGCGTCGATGTCATAGAACCCGGCATTCTGATACGGAGTCCATCCCAGCGAGATGGAAATCACCCGGATGCGCTGATCGGACGGCAGCACCTGGTTGATCTGCAGCACGCGCCGGATGGCTTTGGCAAAGTAATGCAGCTGCCACAGCGATGCGGTGAGGATGTTATCTCCGGCGCTGATGAAATACAGGTCGGCTTGCGGCGCCACGCCGGAGTTCCGGCCGACGGCGATCGAGGACACCGCGGACCCGTGCATTGATGCGCAGCAGAAATATGGATCGATCTCTTCATACCAGCGTAGCCGCTCCGTGTATTCCGCATGATCCGTCAAAAGCGGTTGGTCGATGATCGCAATCCCCACGCCGCGCCCGTCGATCCCGAGCGCATGCAGACTGCGCACGCCCAGGCCGGGGTTGAGGCCCAATTCCAGAATCCGTTCCCGGTCAAACCCGGCCGGCATGCGTTCCGCCGGCGGCCATACCGTCTCGTCGTTGAAGCTGGCGTATTCTGTCAGGAGATCTCCGGCGCCGGAGAGATCCAGAGCGGAAAGATCGGCCCAACGGAAATCCATCTCGCTTACTCCCGGACCCGGCACGGGAAGCGCGTCCAGTGTTTGCCCCGCTAATTCGGAGGCGGGCGCGCTTTTTTCAAGGTGGGGCAGAGCGGGCTCCGCGCGGAAGGGCGCCAGTGTTCGGGAAGAAACCCCCAGGATCACCAGGATCATCACCAACGCCCCTTCCATACCGCGCACGAAGAGCGCCATACGCAGGCTGCGGTAACGGCGAGCCAGCCCGGCGGTGAGCATCCCCATGAACATGCGGAACGGGATGACCAGCGGCGTGGCGAGGTAATATAGACCGTACAGCACCGCATTCGCCAGCCAATCCGCTCCCCCAAACGCCCGGCGCATCCGCGGCAGGAGCAACCCACGGAAGAAAACCTCCTCGGCCAGGAACATGTTCATCCCCCAGATTAAGAAGGCGGCGATCAGCCAACCCCATTGGCCGGCCATTTCCGGGCTTCCGGCCTCGGCGATGTAGGCGAAGGAAGGCCAGGACAACCAGCGCAGCGGCGGAAAGAGCTCCTTGAAGTACAGGGTTAAAAGGAAGAGGACCAGTACAATGACCAGTGAGGGGATCAGCCAGAGGAAATAAGCCGCCATACGCGGCCGGCCGGAGCGCGGATTGCGCGGGCCGTTCAGCCAAAGCGCGTTTGCAAGTGCCGGCAGCTGCGTTTGGCCCGTCTCGCGGCGCATAATCCAAATCGTCAGCCCGAGAATCCAGGCTGCGTTAAGGATCAGCAGCAGCCAGTAGGTGAGAACGGCCGGCACCGGGAGGAGCGGGATGAGCGCCGGAGCGATCACCCAGGTGAGGAGGATCAGCGGCAGTGTGACCAGCGCACACAACCCCAGCACCTTGCGCCCGGAGTATTGCGGAAGCTGAGTTTCTTGTGTTGCCGATTCGGTTGCGTATGATGAATTCATGACAGTCTCCTTTTCTTAGTAGCCGGTCGAGTAGGCCGCGAGGTCTCCGTGGGCGTATCGAGACCACGATCGATCAAGGAACACAGGGTCTCGATACGGCCGCCAAAGTCCGGCGGCCTACTCGACCGCCTGCAAATCATCGTATTTGTCGTCTGTCGCGCAAATATCAAATACCTGTCGCAATCCCGCGACAAATAAAAAGCGGCCCTTCCGGGCCGCAAAAAAACTCTACCACGGATTTCACGGATCAGAGGCGGATTACACGGATTCTAAAATTATTTTCAAAAGGGTATCCGTGCAATCCGGGTTTATTCCGTGAAATCCGTGGTAAAGAAAGCCATCACTTTCCTGTTTGTTTTAATCGAAGCGTAAAACACGATCCTTTCCCCACTTCGCTTTCCACCGCCACCGATCCTCCCATCGCTTCCGCGAACTCCTTGACCAGCGCCAACCCCAGCCCGGAGCCGGAACCCTTCGCCGCGCTTTTCCCCTGATAAAAACGGTCAAAAATGTTCGGCAGATCCTTCGGCGCGATCCCTTCGCCGGAATCCCGAACGTCGATCCGGATGCCATCCGTTTCTGAAGAGGCGGTCACGACCACCACGCCTCCCGGGCGCGTGTAGCGCACGGCGTTGTAGATCAGGTTGGTCAGCGACTGCTCGAGCCGCATCCGGTCGGCGAGCGCCTGCGGAACCCCGGCCGCGACCTCGGCCGTCACCTGCACCCGGCCGGGCTGCCACGCCAGCGGCGCCATCGCCGCCACCCGCTCGCGGATGATTGCTCCCGCATCCACCGGCTTCAGGTCGAGCGTCAGTTTGTTCACCTCCGCCTGGGAGAGGGCAAACAGATCTTCGATCAGGCTTTGCAGGCGGATCACCTCCCGGTCGAGGATGGTGAGTTCCCCTGCCAGCGAGGTGATGCTGCGTTTGCGGCGCGCGGATTCCAGGTGCGCCCGGATGGTCGCCACCGGCGTGCGCAGTTCGTGCGACACTCCGGCGATGAGCTCCCGCCGGGATTGCAGCAGGCCGGCCACCCGGTCGCGCTCGGTCTGCACCTCGCGCACGGTCCGGCCCAGATCGGAGGTCATGGCGTTGAAATCGGATTGCAGCCGGGCCACCTCGTCCTCGCCCTTGACCGCAACCTGGACGGAATAATTTCCGCCGCGCATCGCGCCCGCCGCATCGGCCAGTTCGCGGATGCGCTGCGTGTTCGAGCGCGCAACCAGATAGGAAAAAAGCATCGCCGGAGGCAGGATGAACAGGAGTGAAGCGAGGATGAGCAGCACCAGGATGCCGAGCGCAGGGGTAAGGACGAATGACAAGCGGTGAAACGCCTGCGAGATGATGTTCGACTGCAGGCTGGGTTCCACGGGAAGATCCGTCGTGATTATAAGAGCCAAAGACCACAACGCAATGATAAAGGCGATTCCGGCGAATATGATTGATAGAATCGCATTCGTCAGGGAAAGCACCATGGAGCGGCGTTGGAAACGGCGCCATACAAGAATCAGGGTAATCGCCGCGCGGAAAACGCCGAAGACCAAAGCCAAAATGGGTGCGCTCAGCAGAAATATACTGGGTAAAAATTCCCATGACTGCCCGGAGAGCGGGATGCTGAGACAGATTACCGCCGCGCACAGCGCAACCGGGAGAAGCGCCCCGTACGCCAGCGCAAAACCGATTTCCCGTTGAAGCCTTTTCGGCCAGGAGCCGGACGTTAACCGCAAACGCAGGGCGCACCATGCCACAAAAATGCCAGGGATTATCACCAGGAATACATTCCCGAACCGCAGCGGATCGAACAGCACCGCCCACGAGAGCAAAAATGTGCCTGCCATCCCCTCGAGCGCCGCGCGCCAAAATCCCGTCCGGAAGAAAAAAAGAAACCGGGGTTGTTCCCGGGGTTGCCCCGCCGGCAGGAAGCCCGAGGTCTCCCGGCCGGCGATGCTTTCCGTCAGCCGCGAGAGCCACATCCATACCCTTGAAATGACAAACGCAACGTAAATGAAAAATGCGATGTAGAAAAAAAACACGTTGGGTGGAAACAAAGACCACATTCCCGGAATAGCCTCGGGCCATCCCAACAGCAGGATGGGCAGGCATACGCCGGTGAAATAGACTGTGATCACGGCCGCGAGCAGCCCGAACTCATGCAGCACGATCCGCCATCCGGCGCCGGAGGGAAGCCGGGCTCGCAGTGCGAGCCACACCGCGCAGGCCACGCATTCCAGAAGGAGAAACACGAGCCAGGTCTCGCCGGTCCTGTAGTCGAGGGCATGAACCGGAATTAACAGGAAGAAGAAGGCCAGACACGCCAGTGCCGCCTCGAGCCACGCCCGGGCGGGGGTGACTTTTCGAAAGAAGGAAATCCGTGGTTGATTTTTAGCGATTTTCCCGGCCAGCACATGAATGCCGATTCCAATCCGCATCATGGCATACAGGAAATCGGAAATAAAAGTAAAAGCCGATAATACGAGATCGATGCTCTGGAGGCCTGTTAATTTCACGGCGCCGATTAATTCCAGGGTATAAACCGGAATACATAAAGCGGCAGTCAGGATCACGCCCACGCCGAAGACCATTCCGGCTTCTTCGAGAATACAGCGCCACCACACTCCGGACGGCGGCTGGATCCGCAGAGCGCACCATGATGCGCAACCCAAAGCGATGGAGAGCAATCCGATCAGCCATACGCTGTCCGACGGCTGCAAGAGGAGCAGGAGAAAGAAGAACAAAAGGAACGCGGCGGCCGCTTCCAGCGCGGCGCGCAGCCAGCCGGCGTTCCAGAGGAGACGGGATCGAAGGGTGTCTTTCATGCCATCCATAGAATCCCCGGGTTTATCGGGATTTGACCCGGACTATACCGCTTACCGGTCAAGGAACTATCAAGAAAATGTCTCAATCCTGAGACAAAAAAACCACGGATTACACGGATAAAAACCGGATTTCACGGATATATATTATGTGGATCTTCCCCAGGAAATCATCCGCGCAATCCGCTCTACTCCGTGAAATCCGTGGTGGAAGGGATCAATACTCTTCTTCCCGGATGGAGCCGCAAAGGTCGGGAAACGTCGTTTATTCCAACGGTCGAAGTTTATATCCCACGCCCCAGACCGTCTCGATGTTTTCGCCGAGGGCCCCGAGCTTTTTCCGAAGCCTCAGGACGGTGTTGTCCACCGAGCGGTCGCCGGTCTCGTACTTTCCACCCCAGACCGTTTCCAGAAGGTAATCCCGGCCAAACACCCGTCCGGGATTGCGCAGCAGCAGATGCAGGAATGCGAATTCGGTGCGGGTCAGGTCGAGCGCCTGGTCCGCCAGCCGGGCCTGGAAGAGGGCGGGGGTTATCTTCAGGGGGCCGTACGTCAGCGGTGAATCTTCCGGGCGCCGGTCGGCGGCGAGCGTCTCCCGGATCCGCCGGGTGCGGCGAAGCAACGCGCGAACCCGCGCCTTTAATTCGCGCATTCCAAACGGTTTGGTCAGGTAGTCGTCGGCGCCCACTTCCAGCCCCACCACCCGGTCGGTCTCGTCCCCGCGCGCGGTGAGCATAAGCACCGCGGTCGCGCATTGCGGATCCTGGCGCAGGCGGCGCAGCACCTCCAGCCCGTCCATCTCCGGGATCATCCAATCCAGGATCACCAATTCCGGTTTTTCGGATTCGCAGAGTTTGAGCGCGGTGATGCCGTCCGCGGCGCGCAGGATGTGATACCCGTCCGCCTTGAGTTCGCGCTCAATGGCGTCGGCCAGGTCCACGGTATCTTCCACAAGCAGGAGGGTGGTCATGAACGGGGATTATACCGGGGGATGGTTTTTCCGATTTTTGCGGGAACAGATCCGCCCGCACTTACGGTTGTGTGGGCGAAGAGGATGGTATTTCGCGGGTCAATTACGATGGTCGATGGTCAATCGTCGATGGTCGGCCTTCACACCGCGACGATCCGCACCATCAGCGGCAGGTCGAAATTCGGGCCGATCCCGAACTGGACGTACCCGGGATCCCGGATGTACCAGCGCTGATAATATTTTCCCGGCTCGTCGGGCGCGACTAGCGTTACGGAAATAAACAGGTTCTTGTTGGGCGGGATGATTTCCTGAAAATCGATGTAAGCGGGGGATTCCATTCGTGCGCCGGAATGCCAGTAGATGAAGTAACTCGGATACCAGGTGCAGGTTCCCACATTGCGGATGACCCAGGTAACGGTAAAAGTGGAACCGGCCAATACCTCGCTGTTCTCCAGAACGGGCGCCACATAGCCGACGAAGTAGGCCGCGTTGCAGCGCGGAGAGAGCGTGCGGGTCAGGAGCGAGGTGGCGTCGGTGGTCGGGGTGGAACCGGAATAGGTCGATCGGCTCAGGCCCGGTTCGGGCGTGCTCAGTTCAACCGTGGCGATTTCGGTGGGTGTGAGGGTTGGGCCGGTGGTCGCGGTCGCCGCGGTTTCGGGCGGCGCGTAGGCGGTGGGGGAGGGCGATGGCGCCGACGTGTTCTGAAATGCCACATCGGTGATCATCCGGGCGATCGTCTGGGCGGAAAGGGTGGTTTCCGCGCCGGAACCGGCCGCGGCGGCGCAGGCGGTGGCGATCCCGGCGAGCACGAAGAGCGCGGCCGACAGGCGGAAAGCGGTTTTTCGCGACGGTTTATCGGGCATCAAGCATCTCCGGCGGGGGGATTATACCTTGACCACGGATTTCACAGATTAAATTCATGATTTCTCAGATATCAACCCCGGAATAATCGGTGCAATCGGTCCTTTCATCCGATAATCAGGAGTGTGCAGTCACGGATGCCACGGTAAAATTCCCGAATACACAGGTGGAAATGCCGGAATACTCTGTGTAATCAGTCTTTTTATCCGTGAAATCCGTGGTACGCCTTTGCCGTTCGGCGGGCATGGGATACACTTTACCAACCGATCCGGATCCTACCCTCGACAAGGAGGCCTCATGCTCGGTTTTCGCTTCGTAAAGGTCCAGCCGAACCAGTACATCCTGCAATTCCGCGGCGGAAAAGTCGTCCGCGAAGGCGCCGGGCTTTCCTTTTTCTATTTTGCCCCGACCACAGCGCTGGTCCTCATCCCGCTGGAAAGCATGGACGCGCACTTCATCGTCAACGAGGTGACGGCGGATTTCCAGGAAGTGGACATCCAGGGATACGTCACCTTCCGCGTGGCCGACCCGCGCCGACTGGCCACCCTTGCCAACTTCACCTTCGACGGCAGTACGCGCCGGTATGTCTCCGACGATCCGGTTAAATTCCAGGAGCGGATCATCAACCATGTCCGGGTCTGGATCCGCGCGGCGGCCAAGGCCCTGCCGCTCAAAGAGCTGCTCCTGACCACCGATGCGCTCGCCCGCCAGGTCCGCGAGAACCTGCACGGGTCCACCCTGATCCAATCGATGGGGATCGAGAT
Source organism: uncultured Anaerolineales bacterium (assembly GCA_964649635.1). Taxonomy (GTDB): domain Bacteria; phylum Chloroflexota; class Anaerolineae; order Anaerolineales; family RBG-16-64-43; genus JAFGKK01. The sequence goes on from CAZYSF010000186.1 coordinate 8,037, forward strand.
CCTGGACCTGGCGGTCCTTGCGATCAAGCCCACGCCGGAAACCGCGCGCGCGCTTGAGGCCGGCATCCGCGAGCAGCTGCTCCAGCGCGCGGACGAGGCGGTCTACGTCCGGCGCAACGCGGCCGTCGAGCAGGAGCGCGCGATCAAGGAAAACGAGCTGAATACGGAGATTGCCGTGGAGAACAAGAAGCGGCTGGTCCTCGAGGCGCAGATGGACGCCGAGCGCGCGGTTCAGGAAAAGCGGCGCGCGATGCGCGAGCTGGAGATTGCCACGCAGATCAGCCTCGAGAAGGAGCGCAAACAGCTGGTGGCCCAGGCGGCGGAAAACACGCGGATCGAATCCGACGCGCAGGCGTACGGCCTGGCGGCGATGCTCAAGCCGCTGGCGGGGCTTAACCCGTCGATCGTGCAATCCTTGGCGAGCGTCGGGATGGCGCCCGGACAGCTTGTGGCGCAGGCCTTCCG
>CAZYSF010000187.1:0-5286 GCA_964649635.1 uncultured Anaerolineales bacterium
TAATCTATAAAATCAAACCGGAGAAGGTGCAGGCCAGGGGGTAGGGAGACGACCATCGACCATCGACCATCGACCATGGACGATGGCCGTTAATTGTTTTTAATTGGTTTCGCTTCTACTGAGTAGACTTATTTCTTGTTGTGGTTATCATAGTGTCGCAAGGCAAGACTGTTATCTTGAACAACCATCGGCCATGGTCTATCGTCTATCAGCCAACGTCTATGGTCTATCGTCCATGGTCTCTTCTCGGGTCCATCGCCCTTCGTCATTTTTTCCGATGGTCGATCGTCGATGGTCGATCATCGACGCTGTTTGATGAACGTGCCGCGCTCGAATTCGTCGAACGCCAATTCCAATTCGGCCTGGGTGTTCATCACAATCGGGCCGTACCAGGCCACCGGTTCGCCGATCGGCATCCCGGATATCAGCAGGAACCGGACCGGGGCGTCGTCTGTGGAAACCTTGAGGTCATCCCCGTCGGTGAAAAGGACCAGGGAGCCGTCCGCCAGAAACGGATCCTGTTTGAATTCGAAATAGCTCACCATCTCGGTCTCATAGTTGAACGGATTCTTTTCCGAACAGAAAGCCGCCCGGCCTTCGATGACATACGCGAACGCTGTGTGCCCCTTTTTGGTCGGGTGGAGGAATTCCGTTCCCGGCGCCAACGTCACATCCAGATATTGGGGATCGGTGACGATATCCCGGACCGCCCCTTCCTGCCCGCCGACCTTCCCGCAAATCACCCGGATCTGCACGCCCCGGCCGGCGTCGATCCGCGGGATCTCCCCGCTTTGGATGCCGCGGTAGCGCGGGTCCATCATCTTCTGCGCCGCCGGAAGATTGGCCCACAACTGGAAGCCGCCCATCCGGCCGGAGGAATCCCCCTTGGGCATCTCCTGGTGGATGATCCCGCTCCCGGCCGTCATCCACTGAACGTCCCCGGGGCCGATCACGCCCGCGTTGCCCATGCTGTCCGCGTGCTCGACCTTCCCATGCAGCATGTAGGTGATCGTTTCGATCCCGCGGTGCGGATGCCAGGGGAAGCCCGCAAGGTAATGCTGCGGATCGCCGGAACGGAAATCATCCAGCAGCAGGAACGGATCGAACATCGGCACCTCGCGGTTCGCGAACGCCCGCTTGAGATGCACTCCGGCTCCCTCCAGAGTCGGCCGGCTCTTGAAGACCCTGCGGATCCTGCGGTTGACAGCCATTTCCCACCTCCCGATCGGTTTTCAATTTCGTTAATTATTATGGATACAGTCATCCCGGCGCGTTCTTAGCCTGCCCTCGCGGAGCAACCCCACTCGGTTCTGGTTTATGAGTGGGGTTGAAAGCGGAGCGTGGGCCGGGATCCATCCCCGCATGGACGCAACCCGCCTCTCTCCCCCCTTTAATGCATACACCCGCCTGCGTTGGATATATATTAGATGGTCGGATTTTTGATGACAAATACCACATTTCAAATCCCGGAAATCGCAGGATACTGGTAAAAGGTTCGGCGGAGCAAATTTCAAATCGATCCAGACCGCGCGCCGGACGTTCCCTGGAGGGAATAAGGCCATGAAGCCGGAAATCGAACGGATCCGCCTCGGCGAAAGCGATCTGCTGGTCAGCCCGCTCGGGGTGGGCACCAACAAATGGGGGGCCGACGGCAAGCCGGACCCGGAGATGAAGGCCGCCTTCGACGCGGCGCTCGCGGCGGGGATCAATTTCTTCGATACCGCCGAGGTGTACACAAAAGGCGGGTCGGAGCGGACGCTCGGGTTGTGCCTGAAATCATCCGCGGGCGGCGCGGTGATCGCCACCAAGTTCATGCCGATGCCGGCGCGGGTGCGCGAATCGCACCTGCTCGGCGCGTTGAGGGGCAGCCTCGAGCGGCTGGGCCTCAAGCAGGTCGACCTGTACATGACCCACTTCCCCTACCCGCCGATCCCGATCGAAACCTGGATGGGGGCGCTGGCCGATGCGGTGGAGGCCGGGCTGGCGCGCGCGGCCGGAGTATCCAACTACGACGAGGGGCAGATGCGCGCGGCGCACGCCGCCCTCGCCCGGCGCGGGTTGAAGCTGGCGAGCAACCAGGTGGAATACAGCCTGCTCGAGCGCGGCCCGGAACGCAGCGGATTGCTGGCGGCCTGCCGCGAGCTGGGAGTGACGCTGGTGGCCTACCGCCCGCTCGGATACGGTTTCCTCGGCGGGAAATATTCAGCGGAGAATCCGCCGGCCGGGTCGCTCGCCTCCCATTACAACCCGTCCTATCTGGAAAAGATTTCTCCGGTCGCGGCAAAGCTGCGCGATATCGGCCGGGCGCGCGGGAAGACGCCCTCGCAGGCGGCGCTCAACTGGGTGATCTGCAAGGGCGCGCTGCCGATTCCGGGCGCCACAGACGCCGCCCACGTGGAGGAAAACGCCGGCGCGCTGGGCTGGCGGCTGACGGATGACGAGGTGGAGATGCTGGATGATGCCAGCAAGTGACATTAAGGGCAATAGACAGGATTGTTGAGGAAAGATGCTGACCATCGACGAGTGACCATCGACCATCGTAAAACCTGACCATAGACGATGGGCGGTGGACCATGGGCTGATGATCGCATGAGGTGGTCATATGCTTATTGACCGGGGAACTGAACCACAATCACCCAATTATTTGCGAATAAAATATATGGGCAACACATCTTTACAATTATCGGCCATCGTCCCCCCGATACAAACCCTCGGGGGCAGGCATGGTCTATGGTCGATCGTCGGTTCTTCCGATCGTCGATAGTCGATGGTCGAGTTCAATCCTGCAAATCCTGTCTAATTCTTCGATCCTCTTTAATTACCGGGAACTTCGCCGGCTGCCCCAATCGCCGATATACGGCAGGAAGAACGACACGATGGCGACGGGGGTAACGGCGGCGATCAGGACCAGCGCGATGAACAGCATCGGCTCGATCGTCGTTTTTTCCGAACCCAGCCAGTACACGAACGCGGTCAGCAGCGCGGCGATCCCGACCCCGAGCGCCGCGGTTTGCAGGAAGCCGAGCCACGTATGGCGCCGCATTTTTCGCCCGACGTGCTTTTCCCTGTACATCGCCTCCCAGGCCAGGTAATCCTCCATGGTTTCAATTTTTCGCGGGACCCCGTGCGGCTTGCGGAAGGCTTTGATCTCCTGCAGCTGGTGATGGCAGGCTTTCTCGATATCGGTCGAGACCGTATGGGAGCGGAAATTCTTCGTGTTGAAATTTTCGCCGACCGGGAAGCCGGTTTCCACGACCGCATCATCGCGGAACACGCTGGCAAAGAGGGCGATCCGGCTTTCGGTGAGCTCGGTGAAAATCCGCTTGTCGGCCGAGACGTAGATCCGGCTGCGCGCGGTCTGGCCGCCGGGGATTTTCACCTGCACCTCGCCCAGGCGGGAATAGCCCAGATCGGAGAGCGCGCTGATCGCGTGCTTCAGTTCGGGCGGGACGGGCAGTTCCTGGGCGCTGATATCCTCCGAGCGGCGCTTGCCGGCCCCGAAGGATATCCGCAGCGTCAGAAACCCGGCCTTGCCCCGGTTGTAAAGAATCAGGTAGAGAATCACAAGGATAATAATTTCCATAAAGAAGAAACCCATATTTTCACCTCGCAGGCGGGAATAATACCATTTTTATAAGCTTGGGATTGACCAAGGCGCGAGAAAACAATAGACAGGATTTTGATAGGGATCGAAAATCGACCATGGACCATAGACGATGGCCGATAATTAAATTAGTTTGGCTTCGCGTTTAATAATGGAAATTATTTTCAGTTCAAAGGGCAATCAACCCTGGATTCCCGCTAAGTACACCCTCGCTTCACAAACATTCCGGCTCAAAGGACAAATACGAGCCGGAATATAACGCAAGGGCAGGCGCGGGAATGACGATCACATCCGACAAAGAAGCCCGTTCGGGCTTACATGATATAAGGCAGGGCTTCAGCCCGACGGACGACGCGATGCGGGAAGATAGCCGATGATTAATTTCGTTTGGCTTCGCGTTTAACAATGGAAATTTTTTTCAGTTCAAAGTGCAATCAACCCTGGATTCCCGCTAAGTCCACCCTCGCTTCACAAACATTCCGGCTCAAAGGACAAATACGAGCCGGAATGTAACGCAAGGGCAGGCGCGGGAATGACGATCACTTCCAATACGACCATCGGCCATGGTCTATCGTCTATGGTCGATTTTTATAAAAAGATGAAACCCCTGGATAGTCTCCAGGGGTTTCTTTTTCATCCGAATGTGATCTTCCGGATAGTTATCCGGAAGGGGCCACGGACTTTTGGGCCGCCTGCTTCACCCGCCGATTGTGCGCGCGCTTGCTCTTGGATAGGCGCTTGTCGCCCGGTTTCCTTTTGGTGACTGCCATTATTATTTGCTCCTTTCCCATCCACGAAAAACTGGATTGTCGTAGGGCGGTCTTCTGCGGGCGACCTGATCGGTCGCCCCTGCGTTTTCCCACAACGAGGGCGGGAATATCCCGCCCCTGAACATGATGTTGCCCTCATTCTACCCCCAATCCAAAACGCACATGCTCAATCGGCGTCATTCTCCCCCGGCGATGCCGCCGCCGTTAAGGGGCGACCCAATGAGTCGCCCCTACACTCGGTGATGGGCGACGAAGAATTGGACAGGATTTACAGGATTTCGCAAAAGGTGGTCGAGTCGCGGTTTTTGCGTATCGAGACCACCGGTAATTTGGCGCGGTCTCGATACGTCCGCAAAGAACGCGGGCTACTCGACCAGCTTTTTTCAACACCCCTTTTAAAAAAATCCTGTCAATCCATTCTAGTGTTCATCGGTCTTTAAAATTCCCCGCAACTTGGCGGCGATCTGGCGGTCGGTCATCTTATCCACGGTCTCGACCGCGGAGACGAGCTTCTTCAATCCGGCGCGCTCCATCCGTTGTTCCAATTCGTGCTTGGCCTCGCCCGGACCAAAGATGCGCACCGATTGCGCATCCCGGATGGCCGCCACCACCCCGTCGTAGTAGCTGTTCAGCTCATTTCCAAACTTCCGGTCGGAGATGTCTTCGGCCGAGCCGACTTCGTCGGACTTTCCGCTTTTAAACCGGGTGTGCTTCCCGACACCGGATGGTATCGTCCGGATTTCTTCCTCTTCTCCCCGGACGAATACGATTACGGCCTTGCGATGATCTATCCACAACCCTACGTGCGTGTCCATGTGGTTCTCCTTTTCGCACCTGAAAATTCGACCATTGACCATCGACCATCGAAAAACCTGACGATAGACCATGGACGATAGACCATAGGAAAACCCG
>CAZYSF010000188.1:0-4974 GCA_964649635.1 uncultured Anaerolineales bacterium
CACCAGGATTTGTTGGCATTAACCAGCCCGTGCGGGCTGCCCTCGTAGACGATGCTGCCGTCCTTGTCCAGCGCCTCGCGATAAACCGCCTCCGCCATGGCGATCACCGAGGGGCGGAGGCGTCCGCTCAGTTCGGCATCGCGCTGTACCTCGGCCGCTTCCCAAAGCAGCCAGCTGCCCTCGATATCGTGGCCGTAGGAGAAAATCTCCGACAGCGAATTCCACGCATCGTCGAAAAACAGGCGGAAGTGGCTGGTCCTTGGATCGATCAGATGGGCCTGGAAGGTTTCGATCAGCGCCCTGTGCTGGGCGCGCAACCGCGGCTCATCCCACACGCGCAAAAGGTTGGTATACGCCTCCAATATGTGCAGGTTGGTGTTCATCGATTTCCGGCAATCCAGATCGATCTCGCTCAGCCGCATGTCCGTCAATCGTTCCCACTTCCGGCTGCTGCCCTCGATGTATCCGCCATGCACCGGTTCAAAGGCGTGCTTCACCAGCAGTTCAAACAGCGACTGGGCCAGTTTAAGGCTCTGCGGCTCCCGGGTGGCCCGATAATATTCGGAAAGCCCGTACAGCCCGAATGCCTGCGCGTAATGGTGCTTGCGGTCAAACACCGGCAGGCCCTTCATGTTGACGTCGAAATATAATCCGCCGTATTCGGGATCCCAAAAGACGCCGGTCAGGTAATCGAAGGCATGGCGCGCCACCTTCAGGTATTCGTCCCCGCCCAGGATCCGGTAGGCGGCGGAGAAGGTCCAAAGGATGCGCCCGCACAGAATCGCCGAACGCGGGATATCGTTTAAAATCTCCAGATCGTTTGTCACCGCGCCGTAGAATCCGCCGTTCACCGGATCGATGGAATGCTTGATCCAGAACGGCAGGATATTCTCCGTAAGTTCGGCCTTCAATTCCTTATGGAATTCCGATTTGTCGAACATGCGCCTCTCAGTTTGGCCGGATCCGCCGTTTTCGATCTGTATGATTCCCCCCCAATTATTGCCGGATGATATTGTAATCGAAACAGATTTTTGGATGGGACGGCATGCTTATAGTGTATGGAAATCAACCATGAAATCCTGTAAATCCTATCTAATTAATGCAACTCCCATGCCAGTGGCATGAATATTGCACCTTGCTTTATTAGCGCCATACATCTATACTCAACCCGACTCGGCTGTTTTTTGGCTTTTTTAGCCGGGAGGCGCCAAAAGGAAGGTCGAAATGGCTATTATCCAGCGCCCCCAACCCCGTATCCGCCAGGTCACCACGGCCCATCTCACCCAGACGATGAGCCTGCTCGAGCTCTCCCGGGCCGAGATGAACGAATGGCTGAACTCCTCGCTGGCATCCAACCCGGCCCTCGAAGTGGTCGAGCCGGAATACTGCCCCTCCTGCCACCGCCCGCTGTACCAGTCCGGCCCCTGCCCGGTCTGCCATCCGGTCAGTGAAGAGCCGATTGTATTCCTTTCCACCCCGCCCTCCCGCCGGCAATCCATCGAGGAGATGGACAATCTCCCTGAGCCGGCCCAGCCCGAAACGCTGGCCGACCATTTGATGAGCCAGATCGGGCCCGAGCTTTCGGACGAGGAACGGCCGATCGCCCAGTATCTGCTTGCCCGGCTGGATGACAACGGATTGATGCCCGAGCCGCCGCTGGAAAGCGCGCGCTTCCTGCACGTCTCGCCGACCGCGGTTGAAAAAGTCCTTCATATGATTCAGCGCTGCGATCCGCCGGGGGTGGGCGCGCTCAGCACGGTCGAAGCCCTGCTGATCCAGATCGACACCCTCGCCGAAGCCGGGGCGGTTCCCGCCGGCGTGCGCGAGATTATCGCCGGCCACATGGAAGAACTCGCCCATGGCGAATTCGCCGCGATCGCCAAAGCGCTGCGCCTCAGCCGCGGCGCGGTGGAGGCGGCGGCGCACTTCATTAAAGTAAACCTCACCCCCTACCCGGGGCGCACCTATTTCCGCAACGGGCCCGCCCGCACGGAATCCGATCCGGAACTGTACCGCGAAGCGGAGATGACCTTCCGGGTCCAGCCGAATAATCCCACCGGGCCGCTGGTGGTCGAAGTCTACGCCCCGCTGGCGGGCCGGGTGCGCGTCAACCCGGAATTTCGCCTGATGGTGCGCTCCCTTTCCGGCCAGGAGCGCGAGAAGTGGAATGAAAAAGTGGAAGAGGCGCTCCTGATCGACAAGTGCCTGCGGCAAAGCCAGAATACGATGATGCGGCTGGCGGCGGCGCTGGCCGAGGAACAACGCGCCTTCATCCTCGGCTCCGACCGCGAGTCGAAACCGCTGACCCGCGCCGAGCTGGCCAAACGGCTGGACGTGCATGAATCGACCGTCTCGCGCGCGGTCAGCAACAAGCGCGCCGCGCTCCCGAGCGGCCGGATCGTCCCGATCGCGCGCTTCTTCGACCGCTCGCTTTCCGTCCGCGACATGGTCCGCACGATCGTCTCCGACGAATCCAAAGCGCTCTCGGATACCGAGATCGTCTCCCTGCTGGAAAAAGAGGGTGTCCACATCGCCCGCCGCACGGTGGCCAAATACCGCGCCATGGAAGGCATCCTGCCCATGTCGCTGCGCCGCTCGCAGCACGCGCACGCAAGGGTCTGACCCTTCCTCTTCACCCCTTCCCCTCTCCCCCTTCCCATTATGGGAAGGGGGAGAGGGTGGCCGAAGGCCGGGTGAGGGGGTTAGGACAGGAATTTTTCTTGACCGATACCCGCTCCAACCGCAACCCCACCCGCAAAGTCCGCGCCACCCGGACGGTAACCGCGCGGGATCTCCCCGCCCCGTCCGCCGGCCGTGAAAGTGCCGCCCGAAAAACAGGCGCGCCGCCCCGCAAAACCGAATCCGTCACGCCGCCGCTGCTGGCGATGCTCAAGCCGGCTTCCGGCGCCTCCGCGCTCTCGCCGCAGTCCGTCACCCTCGCGGAAATCCATCACGAATTGCTGTTTGCCATTTCCTATCCGCGCGGGGTCGTCTCCGACGTCAATCCGCTGGCGCTGCGCAAACTCTGCCAGGAGCGCGACCATGTGATCGGCCGGGCGCTGGCGGATCTGCTCGGCGTGGCGGAGATCATGACCTACCTCAAGGATCTCCCCGTCGGCCGGCCGGTGCGCTGGTCCCAGCGCCTTACACTCGGAGTGGATGGTGAATCCGCCGTGTGGGATATCCGCGCCGCGCGCTCGGTCGCCCCGGAAGGCGAAGCGCTCGTGACGATGCGCCCGCTCGAGGACCGGCGGCCGGCCGCCGCGATCGCCGCCCTCCCGAAATTTGAAAATCTCCCGGCCGCGGTGATGGAAGCCGCCGATCTCGGCTCCGCCGAGCCGCTCTTGGATTGGGTCATGGCGGCCACATTATCCGCGGGCGCCGGATTGTTCTACGCCCACCGCGAGAGCGGCCACCTGGCGCGCGGCTTCGAGCGCAATCTGCCCCCCGTTGTGCCGCACGAGCTGCCGCCGCTCCCGGCCGCCGATCGCGATACCACGATCGTCTGGAAGCGCGATTCAAAAATCGACGCGGAATATTTTTCCTGGGCGCCGGAATGCGCGTGGGAAGCCGCGATCCTCTACCCGCTCCCGGATTCCCCGGTCCGGGGAGTCCTGCTGCTCGGGTGGAAGGACGGCGAACCCCCGGCCGGAATCGAAGGAACCCTGACCGCATTCTCCGCGTCGCACGGCGCGCTGCTGCGCGGCTGGCAATCCCGCCAGCAGGTTTTCGAAATGCAGCGCCAGGGGAAGCGCGCCGAAACGGCGATGCAGGTGTTGATGGACGAACTTTCGCAGGCGCTGGTGATCGTCCGCACCCAGGACGGCCGGGTCGTGGAAACCAGCCAATCCTGCGAGCGGATGCTCGGATATTCGGGCGCCGCGCTGGCCGCGATGCGGCTCGAGGATTGGCTCACCGCGCCGGAAGCCTTGGTGACGGTGCGGGCCGCTTGCGAAAGCGGGCGGATCAACGAAAGCGGCGAACTGACCCTTTACCGCCGCGACGGCGAGGGATTCCCGGCGCTCCTGCGCGCGATCCCGCTGCGCGCGGGACCGGCGGCCGACTTCCACGAGGTGCTGGTGACGATCACCGACCTCACCTCCAGCCGCGACGCGCGGCTCGAGGCGCGCCACCTCCAGCGCCAGGCGGTGCTGGGGTGGATGGCCGCATCGTTCGCGCACGAGATCCGCAATCCGTTGAATAATCTTTCGCTGCAGCTTGAGGAATTGCGCACGCTGTACGCGCTTCCCGCGGACGCGGCGAACCTGGTGGTTGAATCCAAGGCCGAATGCGACCGGCTGACCGAAATCTCCCGCCGGATGCTCGATTTCGCGCGCGGGCAGGATTTCCGCCCCGCCCCGACCGACATGGCCGCGCTCGTCAAACGGGTGCTCGCGCGCATGCAGCCCGCGCTCGACCGCACCGGGGTGAAGTCGATGTTCTCCTCCCCGGAGGATCTGCCGCAGGCGATGGCCGATCCGCTTTCGATCGAGCAGGTGATCCTCAACCTGATCGATAACGCCGCCAAGGCGATGCCCGAGGGCGGACATCTTGGCGTCAGCCTGCAGCTGTCGGCGCTGGAAAGCGGCGCGCCGGCGGTCGAGGTGCGCGTGGCGGATACCGGCCAGGGCTTGCCGCCGCAGGTGCGGGATAAATTATTCCAGCCGTATGTCACCACCCGCGCCGACGGGCACGGGCTGGGGCTGGCGCTCTCGCGGCACATTCTGGACGCGCATCGCGGCGCGCTGCGCGCCGACAGCTACCCGGGAAGCGGGACCGTGTTCCGGGTATTCCTTCCCGTGGCGACGTCCTAACCCCCTCACCCCCGCCTTCCCTGCGGACGATCGCCGCGGTTCAGGCACCCCTCTCCCCCTTCCCCTTACGGGCCTGTCCCTGAGCGGAGCGAAGGGAGAAGGGGGAGAGAGGGTTAGGACAGATAAGGAGACTCACCGCATGCCCTTCACGATCCTGATC
>CAZYSF010000189.1:0-2931 GCA_964649635.1 uncultured Anaerolineales bacterium
GGGCCGAGCCGATCAAAATGACCCCGCGCGGGCAGCGCGAACAGGCGCGGATCGCGGCCGGGTTCAACACCTTGTTGCTGAAATCCGAAGATGTGTACATCGACCTGCTGACCGACAGCGGCACGGGCGCGATGAGCGACCGGCAGTGGGCGGGGCTGATGCTGGGCGATGAAGCCTATGCCGGCAGCCGCAACTTCTATAACCTCGAGAGCGCCGTGCAAACGTATTACGGGTATAAACACATCGTGCCGACGCATCAAGGCCGCGGCGCGGAACACCTCCTCAGCCTGGCCGCCATCAAAAAAGGCCAATTCGTTCCCGGCAATATGTACTTCACGACGACGCGCCTGCATCAGGAACTGGCGGGCGGGATCTTCGTGGACGTGGTCATCGCGGAAGCCTACGATCCCCAAAACCTTCACCCGTTCAAGGGCAACATCGATCTGGGCAAATTGGAAACGCTGATCAAGGACAAGGGCGCGGAGAATATCGCCTACGTCAGCCTGGCCGGAACGGTCAACATGGCCGGGGGCCAGCCGGTGAGCATGGCGAACGTCAAAGCCGTGCGCGCGCTGTGCTCCCAGCACGGCATCCGGCTTTTCCTCGACGCCACCCGTATGGCGGAAAACGCCTTCTTCATCCAGGAACGCGAGGAGGGGTACGCGGAGAAATCCATTGCCGAAATCCTGAAGGAGTTCTGCGGGTATACCGACGGCGCATGGATGAGCGCGAAGAAAGACAACCTGGTGAACATCGGCGGCTGGCTGGCCGTCAACGACCCGGTCCTGTTCGAGGAATTGCGCAACCTGGTGGTGGTATACGAAGGGCTGCATACCTACGGCGGCCTGGCCGGGCGGGATCTGGAAGCGATGGCGATCGGCATCGCCGAATGCGTGCAGGATGACCACATCCGATCGCGGATCGGCCAGGTCCGCTACCTGGGCGAACTCCTGACCGACTGGGGCATCCCAATCACCCAGCCGGTGGGCGGGCACGCGGTCTTTCTCGACGCGGCGGCCTTCTACCCGCACCTGAAGCAGATCCAGTTCCCGGCCCAGACCCTGGCCGCCGAACTGTATCTGGATTCCGGCATCCGCTCGATGGAACGCGGCATCGCCAGCGCGGGCCGCGACCCGAAGACCGGCGATCACTACTATCCCAAGCTCGAGCTCACCCGGCTGACGATCCCGCGCCGCGTCTACACCCAGGCCCATATGGATGTCGTGGCCGAAGCGGTGAAGGCCGTGTATGACTCCCGCGAAAAAACGCGCGGCCTGAAGATGGTGTTCGAACCGAAATACCTGCGGTTCTTCCAGGCGAGGTTCGAACGGTTGTCATAAACGATCCGGCTCGCTCAATTGTGTCATCCTGAGGACGCGCACCTGGCGTCCGAAGGATCTCGATCCGGCGGCAAAAAGAGATCCTTCGGCCTCGCTTCGCTCAGCCTCAGGATGACATGGGGAAAGCCGTAGGTTGAGATCGAGAAAGGAAGGTCGTCATGAACGACCCAAGCATCATCTCGGTGATGGCGGATACGGTCCTCGACGAGATCGATCCGCGCATCTACGGCCAGAATATCGAACATATGGGCCGGCAGGTCGTGGGCGGGCTCACGGCGGAAACGGATTCCAAAGCCCCGCAGGACGGCCGCGGATTCCGCCTCGACGTGCTGGAAGCGATAAAGGATCTCGGGCCGGCTCTCCTGCGCTGGCCGGGCGGCTGCTTCGCGGATTCATATCATTGGAGGGACGGGATCGGCCCCAGCCGGCCGGTCGTGCCGAACCGGATGTGGGGCGGATTCCTGATCGGGAAAATTTTCGGCAGCCCGCCCTTTCCGCTGGGCCCGCGGGAAGACAACCGCTTCGGGACCGATGAATTCATGGCGCTCTGCCAAAGCACGGGCGCGGAGCCGAGCCTGACGGCCAGCCTCGGCGCGGACGATCCCGGGGAGGCGGCGGATTGGGTTGCCTACATCCGCGAGCGTTACGGCGCCGGCGCCGTGCCGGTCTGGAGCGTGGGCAACGAACAATGGAACATCATCGAGCCGAACGGGTGCGCCGGCAAGCCGAAGAAGTACGTGGAACGCTTCCACCGGTTTGCGCAGGCGATGCGCGCCGCCAACCCCGGCATCCGGCTGGCTGCCTCGGGCGGTGACGCGTTCACCCTGCCCGATTGGAACGAGGAGATCATCCGCGGCATCGGCGGAGCCATGGACCTGCTCTCGATGCATCTCTACCTGCCGGCCTGGATCCCGCTGCGCTCGCACGTCGGCCGGACGGCCGGCGATTATTACGCGATCGCCGCGTCGGGAATCACGCTTGAAGAACAGATCCTGCGGATCGAGGAGTCGGCTGGGCGGCTGCTCGGCCGGACTCTGCCGATTGCGTTCGACGAATGGAACATCCTCGGCCCGCTGACCCGCTTCACGGATCCGTACCGTTCCCTGCGCGAGGCGGTCGGCGTCGCCGGAATCCTGCACGCCTTCCACCGTCAGGCGCAGCACATTAAAACCGCCGCCATGTTCGCGATGCTCAACTCGGCGGCTCCGCCGATTCTCACCACGCGCGACGGATTAATCCGCACGCCGGTATTCCACGTGCTGCGGATGTACCGGGAACTGACCGGAAAAGCGCGGGTGCGTTCTGAGACGCAATGCCCCACGGTGGATGTCCCCGCGCTCCTGAACCTACCCGCGCGGAAATCGGTCCCGCTGCTGGATGTCAGCGCCGCGCGCGGCGGCGGCCGCCTGACGGTATTCGTGATTAATCGCGACGCGCTGGAAAGCCATGCGGCGCAAGTCGAGACCTCCGGATTTCCCCTCACGGGTGCCGTCCGCGTCCATACAATTTCAGGACCCGGTCACGCCTCCGCGAACACCATCGATCAACCGGAGGCAGTCGCCGAGCGCCGCGCCGAACTCGAATGGAAGGG
>CAZYSF010000190.1:0-2537 GCA_964649635.1 uncultured Anaerolineales bacterium
GATGGGGCGAGCCGGTCAACCTTGCGGCGGTCAATTCCCCCGGAACCGACGGCTGGCCCGCGCTCTCCCAGGATGAGACCGAATTGTGGTTTTACCGGAATTACGAAACTTGGAGATCCAAGCGGATCGGGGACGAATGGAAGCCTCCTGAAAAGATGTTCGGCCCGCTGGCCGGCGAACCAACATTGGATTCTCAGGGTAATGTGTATTTCGTCCACCATTATTACCGCGGCGACGAAGGGATCGAGGCGGACATCTACGTATCCTATAAAGTCCGGTAAGAAGCGCACACCGAAACACGGAGAAAATCCGGAGACGCCGGAATAATTTTTATGGCACTAGCAGGGTGTTGAAAAATGCGCCTGACGTCATTGCGAGCGACCCCTTCGCTGTGCTCAGGGCAGGCTCGGGAGCGAAGCAATCCCCCTTTTCTAGGGATAACCAGCAGATTGCTTCGCCTGCCCCGGTTGGGGTAAGCCGGGGTCGCTTTGCTCCTCGCAATGACACGCTAATCGTTTTTCAACAGCCTGCTAGAAGGAGAATTAATGAAAGAGGAATACTCGGCCATAAACACCGGTTTTACGATCGGCGGAGCAACGATCGGGGTGCTGTCGGGTTTGTGGATAGGCGCTTCGGTCTGGGGAGCGGATTCCCTTCTCGTCGTTCCTTCGGCCGTAATTGGATTGATCATCGGCATGCTATTGGGCGGAGTAATAGCAAGGGCTATCCAACGGAAAAAGGAGTAGGTAAATTCCGGCCATGTTCCCGGTGGTTTTGGGATCCAGACCTGACAGGTCTTCGTACCTGTCGACCATGGGAGGTGTTGTATGAAGAATCGCCCGGCTGCCCTGATTGCCATCCTTGCGCTGACCCTCGCCTGCGCGCAAACGCCCACCGTCCTTACATCCATCCCGACCAAAGCGCCGCCTACTCGCACGGCCGCCCCGGCCGGGGAGGAACCTGCCTTTACGATCGCGCTTGAGTATGCGATTCCCGGCCTCGCCGCGGCCTATGCCCCGGCCGGCGTAACTTACGCCAAGCCCCAGCCCATCTTCGGCATGTGGGGGCTGATCGAACGATCGTCCGGCCAATTCGACTGGGATCCGCTGGACAACCTGGTGATCGAATACCAGACCGCGGGGTTTACCGGCATCCAGCTGCTCATCACCGCCGAATCACCCTGGGCTTCCAGCGATCCGCCGGCCCTGTTTCACGCCGGCAACACCTTCCCCAAGGATGAATATGTGGACGACTACGCCGCCTTCGTGGGGCGGTTCGTCGAACGCTACGACGGCGACGGAACGGAAGACGCGCCCGGCCTGCTGTATCCGATCCATCACTACGGCATCGAACGCGAGTTCACCGGCTTCTGGCCGTCCTCCGCGGAGGATTACGTGCGCCTGTTACGCATCGCCTATCCCGCCATCCACGCGGCCGATCCGCAGGCGAAGGTGCTGCTGGTGGCGATATTGATGGTGGACGTGTTCGACGGCGATCCGGACGCGGCCGAAATGCAGCGCCGCCTCGCCACGCCGCAGGCGGGAATCCGTAAAAGCGCGCAGGAAATCGCGGCGGTTCTTGCGGCCTGCGATGCCTACGACATCCTCGACTTCCACAGCCTGGGGGATTACACCGAGATCCCGCCGACGGCCGCCTGGCTGCGGAGCGAGTTGGAAAGCCATGGTTGTGGCGCGAAACCGCTCTGGATCGGGGACTCCTTCAGCATGTCGGCGCTGGTCGGGTATAACAGCCGGCCGGCGCACCCGGCCACCGCCGCGAACGTCGAGCGGGTCATCGAGATGCTGAAACGGGTCGCCGATCCGGCGGCTGCCGGCCATGCGGAGGCCAAAGCCTGGCTGTACGCTCAGATGGCGGCCGGCCTGGTAAAGAAGACCGCCGTCTCGGCCGGCGAAGGCCTGCTCGGGATCAATATCGGCAACCTCGAGGATTGGAAGACCGGCGTCCCGGCCGCGGACGCCCTGGGCGTGCCGTTGACCGGCGCCGCGATGTTCATGGGGATGATGGATACACGCGTCACGCGGAAAGAATCCGGCAAGTCGCTGCCACCGTACCGCGAACCGGGTACGCCCCGGCCGGCGTTCTTCGCCCTCCGCCTGGTGAATGAAAAACTCCACGGATTTGAAACGGTCGAAAAAGTGGATTTGGGCTCCGGCGTTTGGGCTTACCAGTTCAGCCTGCCGACCGGGAAGCTCTGGGTGCTATGGTACGACGACGGTAAATTGTATTTCCCCGGCGAAACACCGCCCTCCGCTACCGTCGAGATTCCTCTCAACGCCGCTTGGGCGCTCGTCACCCGCACGCCATCCCAAATCGGGGCGGCCGATCCGGAAATCCAGACGCTCGATTCCACGAATGGAATCCTGCCGGTGATGCTCGATTCAACCCCCGTCTTTGTCGAGGCGGGGTCGTCAGCACCGTAACCGGATGATAAGGATTTCATCGGTTGCATTCTCCGTGTGGGATGCCAGGGCGATCCAATGGGTCGTCCCTGTGGTGATCGTTGCCGCGGCTGCAGT
>CAZYSF010000191.1:0-3858 GCA_964649635.1 uncultured Anaerolineales bacterium
GCCGCCCGGCGGTTCTCCGGAGCGGCTACGCTTGCCACTGCTTACCCAGTCCCGCGCTTACAGAATCGATGGTATCACCCGAAAACCGGGCTGTCAAGCGGGGCGGCAGGCGAGCTTATCGGCGCTCATCCACTCCCTCGAACAGGTCGCGCTCGATCCTTCCCGGCGGCGGCTGCGGGTGGGCCCGCATGTAGTCATCCGAGGCGCCCAGGAGACGGGTTAACCCGGCGGCGATCCCCATCATCCGGCCCCCGCCCTGGCTGGAATGGCAGGCGGAAGCCTGCTGCTTGACCCCGATTACGGAGCCGACATCGATTTTCGCGTGGATCGGGAAATCCACCTCGGCCAAAGAGGCGATATCGATGTCGCGGTTCTTGCCGAAATGGCGGGGATCCTGCCCGAACAGGGAAAGGATCCGCGCCGCCACGCGAATAAACCCGTGGGGAAAAGTGTGGAAATACAACTTCTGGGGCGAATAGGAAGCACCCTGGTCGGGATAAGCGGCCGGATCGGAGGCTAGCCGGAATGCCTCGACCGTCGCCCGATGGGCGGCGATGTGATCGGGATGCCTGTACCCGCCGATCGGATCGAAAGTAATCACCACCTGCGGCCGCAGGCGGCGGATGAGGCCGACGACCGGCCGGGCGACTTCCGCCAGCGGCGCGGCCGCCAGTGCCCGCGGATGGGCGTTATCCGGCGAACCCGCCATGCCGGAATCGCGGTATCCCAACAAATGGACATCCGCCAAGCCGAGGATCCCCGCCGCGCAGCGCAGTTCTGATTCGCGCATCTCGCCGATCGAGGCAAAACCCTTCAGGCCGGGCGGAGCTTCGCCCACTTCGCCGCGCGTGGCGCACACCAGGTGCACCGCCACACCGCGCCGGGCATACAGCGCCAGCGTTCCCCCGGCGCCGAAGGTTTCATCGTCCGGATGGGCGAAAACCGCCAGCAGCCGCCGATCATTCATGGGAGATCGCTTTTCCACAATGGAGGAGGATAACCGGTCAGGGTTGAGGGTACCCCGGTTCCGGCGTGGGGTTCTCACCGCCGGCCGGGTAGCCGGCCTGGGCCGAAGGGATGGAATGCTCATCGCCGGTACCCGGCGTGGCGGTGGAATCGCCGCCCCCGCCGCAGGCGGTCAACAGCGCGGAAAAAACCAGCCCGACCATGCACGCCAACAGGAAAAACTTTCTCGAGTGCATTCCCGTCTCCTTCCCCCGGATTTTTTACCCCCGGGGCTATGGTAGAATTCCTGCATCAGCGCCCCTGTAGCTCAGTGGATAGAGCGCCACCCTCCGGAGGTGGATGCCGGTGTTCGAGTCGCCGCAGGGGCGCCTGTTATTTTAACACCCTCACCCCTCACCCCAACCCCTCCCCCGGCATAAGCTGGGAGAGGGGAAGCCGGCGGTTTTCCGGCGGGGTGAGGGAGGGGCGGGATGGCATCCTGCCTGACTAACAAAATGGTGGACTTGTTTCGATACGGCGCCGCGCGCCTTTCGACCGTCTTTTTATTTCCCCAACTCCACCATCGCCACTTTGCGGGTCCCGGTCATGAACAGCGCCATTGTGCTCCGGCCGAACAGGCCGTGCACCTCGCCCGGATTCAGGAGAACCGTCCGGCCGAGATGCTCCTCGTTGGCCTGGTGGTCATGCCCGTGGCACACCAGGTCGAATTTGCCGCACTCGGCCAGCGGGCGGGCGATCTCCGGGTAGTGCACGAGCGCGACCTTCAAGCCGTCGAGGGTCAGGTCGCCGAATTCACCCAGGAAGTGGATGTTCCCGGCCTTGGCCGCCGTCAGCATATGCAGCCGGCGGTCACCGTCGTTGTTTCCCCACACGATGTAGACCGGTTTGCCCTGCACGCCCTCGATCAGGCGTTTGACGACGAACGGCGAACAAAGGTCGCCGCAGTGCAGGATCGCATCCGCCCCGCAAAGGTGCGGCATGGCGCTATCGAGCTTCCAGACGTTGTCGTGCGTGTCGCTGAGGATTGCTATCCGCATGGCATCCTCCTTGGAATAAAAATTCGGTTACGGAATGATTGTACACGAGTTGCTCTTCCAGACCGGCGTCGGAGGAAGAATGGACAGGATTTACAGGATTGACAGGTTTTTTACTATTTCAAATCCCGAAAATCCTATAAATCCTGTCTAATTCTTCTTCCGCGCCTTATTCGAGAGCTTTGCGCATGCCTGATTAATAAAACAGAACCGGAAGACCGGACTGGCGATGGGAGCGTATATCTTTAAGGATATAATTCCATTCGAGGAGCGACATCATGTCCAATCCAACACCCAGCCTGCCCGGTCCAAAAGGTAATATCGCCAAACAAACCCTTTTACAACTCCGCCTGATTTGGCGGCTGATGCGTGATCCGCGAGTCAACTGGCTGCTGAAGCTCATCCCGATCGGCGGCGTAGGTTACCTCCTCCTAGGTCCATTAGATTTGTTAACCGACCTAATACCGGTCGTCGGCCTAACAGACGACGCGGGGATTCTCTTCGGGAGCATGTGGCTGTTCGTGGAAATGTGCCCGCCGGATATTGTCAAAGAGTATATGGATGAGCTGACATCGATCACGGTCAAAGGATCATGGAAGGAAACGGAGAAGGGCAAACTTCCCGAAATTGCCGGGGAGCCGACGGATAAACCAAAATAATATTATCCTTTGGAAGCCCGCCCCTTCGACGGCCGGAGTTTTCCTCCGGCCGTTTTTTCATCCTCCAGTACGCCGGTCAGGTCGTACGGGAGGGCGCCGGTGATGCGGGCGCGCACCATGGCACCCGGCGGCGCATCCCCCTCGAGCAGCACCACGCCGTCCACCTCGGGCGCGTCGCGGTAGGAGCGGCCGACGGTCAGCCCTTTTTGATGCCCCTCCACCAGAACATCCATCCGCTTCCCGATCCACGCGCGGTTAATCTCGAGCGAAATCCCCTGCTGCAGTTCCATCAGCCGGTCGCGGCGCTCCTGTTTGAGCGCGGGCGGCACATCGTCGGGAAGCGCCGCGCTCGCGGTCCCCTCCTCGCACGAATAGAGAAAGCACCCGACCCGGTCGAAGCGCATCTCGCGCAGAAATGCCGGCAGCGCCTCGAATTCCTCGCAGCTTTCACCCGGGAAGCCCGTGATGAACGCGGTGCGCACGGCCAGACCGGGCAGGCGGGCGCGCATATTGGCCACCGTGCGCCGCACCCAATCCACGTCCGCCGGGCGCTTCATCCGGCGGAGCACGTCCGGATGGGCGTGCTGGAGCGGGATATCCAGATACGGAAGGACCTGCGGGAGCGACGCCATCGCGTCGATCAAACGCCCGCTCACGGCGCCGGGATAAGCATACAGGATCCGGATCCAATCGATGCGCGGTGCGGCGGACGCGATCCCCTCCAGCAGGCCGGGCAATCCGTCCGGCTGACCAAGATCGCTTCCATAAGCGGTCGTATCCTGCGCCAGGAGCACCAGCTCGCGCACGCCGGCCTCCTGAAGAATCTTCGCTTCCTCGAGAATGCGTGCCTTCGGCCGCGAGACGAGCGTTCCCTTGATCGCGGGGATGGCGCAAAAGGCGCACGGCCTCCGGCAGCCGTCGGCGATTTTAAGGTAGGCGCTGGCGCCGCGCACGGCCGCGCGCAGCACATCCCGCTCATCGGTCCCGACGGAAACCGCCGCGGGCAGGTGCACGAGGGGCGGCGCACCGGCCCCGGGCCGCAGCCGCTCGACCACCGAGAGGATGTCCATCCAGCGCCGGGTGCCCAGGACCGCATCCAGGCCGGGGATCTCGCGCACCAGGTCCGCGCCGCTGCGCTGGGTGAGACAGCCCGCGGCGATCAGCAACTGGCCGGCGCGTTTGGCGGCGGCGAGGGTGCG
>CAZYSF010000192.1:0-12117 GCA_964649635.1 uncultured Anaerolineales bacterium
CCGGAGGCGATTCCAAACCATTGCATAGCCGCCCGCTTAAGCTCCTGCGCCGCGCCGGAGCGGCGTGAGGAATTGTTCCAGGAGGGGAACTATATCACGGCTGTCCGAAGGCTTTGGATCGCGCGGGAACACCCGGTGGAACGATTCCAAACGCCGGATGACATCCCGCAGGGGAACCGGGTGCCCGGCTTCGGCCGACGCCTTGCGTACGAACAACGCATTTTGCGTGCGGTGGCATGCCATCGCGGCCAGCTTCTGTTCGAACGCCGGGCTTATTTCGACCACGAAATCCGCCGGATCGTCCCGGTTGGCCGATGTTTTGCGGGGATGATCGGCGTGGTCCGCGCTGAAGGAATAAAGCGCGGGAACGCCGGAGCGGCGCGCGGCTTCCACGCAGGCCTGATGCGCCAGGAGGTGCCCGGGATGCCCGTACTCGCCGCTCGAGCCGTGGGTGATCACCGCGTCCGGTTTCGCCGCGGAAAAATAATCCATCATCCGCGGGATGACCTCCTCGATGGAAGGGGCGAAAGCATACAGCGCGTTGCCAGGCCCCACATCCGGGTCCCGGAACGGGAGAAAATCGACCGTCCCGCATCCGAGCACGCGCGCGGCGCAGCGCAACTCCTCCGTCCGCACCGCGCCGAGTTCCGCGCGGGTCGCGAGCGGCGGTTCCCCGGCCTCACCGCCCTCGCCGCGCGTGCAGCACAGGATTCCAACCTGCGCGCCGCGCCCGGCCAGCAGCGCGAGCGTACCGCCGGCAAAAACCGATTCGTCGTCCGGGTGCGCGCTGACGCAGAGAATTTTCACCTACCGCTCCCTAAGCATGGCGCCGTCGTGAAAAAAGAGTTTTCCGGAGAGTAGAGAAAATATTTTCCCGGGGATGTTCTTTTGGATGTTCTATTTTTCTTTTTGACAACCTGCGTATCCGCCGTTTTTATTTATTTCGACTCTCAACCGGTCTTGCCTTCGATGGTGTGGATCGCCTGTTCGGGCGTGACGTTGGCATACAGCACCGACATCAGCCCGGGCAGGTATTTATTCATCGTCATCACGTTGGAATACACCACCTGGCGGATCAGGATGTGGTTCAGTTCGCCGCCTTCCACGTCAATGCTGGTCTTGCAGCGGATGTCGCCGTCGCGGATGTCCATTTCGAAATTGCCGATCACCAGCCCGTAATTCGCTCGGGTGATGAATTCCATCGCCGCCGGACGCCGGTCCTCGGGGGCGGGGTTGGGGAAGACGGAGTAGAAAATGAACTGCTGCTGGTTTTCCCGCGCCTGCGCGAAGCAGGTCCACTTCCCGTTCTTGCCGGAAAAGCCGGTGCGGAGGATGGGCTTACCCTCCATTTCGGTGAACGGCCAATCGTCTTCGCGGAAAAATTTTCTGACCGACTCGAGTATTTTCCCCATCAGAATTCCTCGCCGCAGATGGCGGCCCCGCCCCGGTGGGAAGCCGAAGCGGGCTCGAATCCGCCCATCCGGGATGGATTTTATACGGAATGCGGCGGCTTAGCAACCGCTCGCGGGGCGGCCGCGGACCACCCCCGGAAGCCTGTGGATAACCCGGGCTGTATAATCGAAGAATGCCCGAAAAGAAGGCCCGGATAAGCATGCATCGCCCTGCGCGGGTGCGCGCCCGGGATGCCGCCAGCCCTGTCCTCCTCCTGCTGGTCCTCTTGACTGCCTGCCGGACAACCGGACCGGATTCGGCTCCCACTGTAAATAATCAGGTTGTTACGGAATCCGGAGCCGGGTTGACCGCCGTTTCACCGGGGGTTTCTTTGACCCTGACGGCCGATTCCGCGCTTGGCCCGACGGTAACGGTGTTCGTGCCGGATGGATCCGCGGAAGCCATTCCCCCGGCAACGCAAGCCGCCTTCGGATCCTGCGCCGACAACCTGGTCTTCATGGGGGATCTGACTTATCCGGACCGGGCGCAGGTCATCCCCGGCCAGGCGCTGGAAAAGCAATGGAAGGTCCGAAACGCCGGACGATGCGACTGGGGGCCGGAATACCGGTTCCGCCGGGTGGGCGGGGCGGTCCTTTCGGCGCGGGAGGAATTTGCGCTCTACCCGGCCGCCGCCGGGAGCGAGGCGGTCATATCCATTCCGCTGACGGTACCGCTGGCACCGGGGGAATACATTTCAAGCTTCCGGGCGTTCTCGCCGCTGGGTGTGGCGTTCGGGGATACGTTGTACATTGATGTTGTGGTTGCCTGACCAAGGCGATTAAGACCTTTTCACCGCAAAGGCGCGAAGATCGCCAAGAATTATTTTTTTTAAAACATCTTTGCGTCCTTAGCGGCTTAGCGGTAAAAGGGTTTACCCTTTGATGTGGAATTATGATTATGTGAGTCTCAGACACCATGAGGAGGCCTATGCTGCGCGAACGGGGATCGGAGATCGTTAACGCGATCCAATAGATCGCTTGTGGATGACACAGGGGCGACCTATCGGGTCGCCCCTGCAATGCGATGCGATTTATAAACAACCGGGCGGCCTTCCTCAACCCCACCCCTGTCCCCTCCCCTTCTCCTGGCATACCCCCGCTCGCGAAAACATCGCATCGGAAATTCACCGATGCTCATCGCTCGGGGGGCAGGCGCCAGGAGAAGGGGGAGGGGTGAGGCTAGGTTCCTTCTTCCCACGAAGTCAGGTACTTTTGCTGTTCCGGGGTCAGGGTGTCGATGTGGATGCCCATCCCTTCCAGCTTGATCCGCGCGATTTCGCGGTCGAGCGCCTCCGGAAGGCGGTGGACGGTTTTATCAAGCTTGCCGGAATTCTTGGCCATGTATTCGGCGCTGAGCGCCTGGTTGGCGAACGACATATCCATCACGCTGGCCGGGTGGCCTTCCGCGGCGGCCAGGTTGATCAACCGCCCGTCGGCCAGGATATTGATGATATGGCCGTTGGGGAGGGTGTAGGCGTCCACGAATTCGCGCATCTTGCGTTTGCCCTTGGCCATTTTCTCCAGGGCCGGGATGTTGATCTCCACGTTGAAATGGCAGGAGTTGGCGACGATCGCGCCGTTCTTCATCTTCTCGAAATCCGGCCCGTCGATCACATTCACGTCGCCGGTAACGGTGCAGAAGACGTCGCCGATCACGGCGGCTTCGTCCATCGGCATCACCCGGAAGCCGTCCATCACGGCTTCGATCGCGGCGACCGGGTCGATCTCGGTCACGATCACATTTGCCCCGATCCCGCGCGCGCGCATCGCCAGGCCCTTGCCGCACCAGCCGTAGCCGGCGACGACGAAGTTCTTGCCCGCCAGCAGGATGTTGGTGGCGCGCACGATCCCGTCGATCGTGGATTGGCCGGTGCCGTAGCGGTTATCGAAGAAGTGCTTGGTCATCGAATCGTTGACCGCGATGACCGGGAAGCGCAGCGCGCCGGCGGCCGCCATCGCCTTGAGGCGGATCACGCCGGTGGTGGTCTCTTCCGTTCCGCCGGCCACCTCGGAGCATTGCTCCGGGCGCTCCTTGTGCAGGGTGGAGACCAGGTCCGCCCCGTCGTCCATCGTCATATGCGGGTGGGTATCCAGCGCGGCGTAAATGTGCTGGTAATAGGTGGCGTGGTCCTCGCCTTTGACCGCATAGACCGGAATCTCGAAGTGCGTCACCAGCGACGCGGCCACGTCGTCCTGGGTGGAAAGCGGGTTGGATGCGCAGATGACCACGTCCGCGCCCCCGAGCTGCAGGGTGTGCAGGAGGTTCGCGGTTTCGGTCGTGACGTGCAGGCAGGTGGCCAGGCGCAGGCCTGCCAGCGGCCGTTCCTTGGCGAAGCGCTCGCGGATCTGGCGCAGGACCGGCATTTCCTGCTCGGCCCATTCGATCCGCAGCCGCCCGCCGTCGGCCAGTTTGGGATTCTTGATGTCGAATTCGCGTTTCATGATGGCTCCTTTGGTGCTGTCCTAACCCCCTCTCCCTGTCTTCGCCTCGGAAGAACTCCGAGGCTCTGACTTCCCTCTCCCCCTTCCCCTTACGGGGAAGGGGGAGAGGGTGGCCGAAGGCCGGGTGAGGGGGTTAGGACAGGATTTTTTCCACGAGTGCGTCTTTCCCAAATGCTTTTTCATACCGGGCGAGAAATTCCGCCCGGGTGAAGCTGTGGTTTTGGGTGCCGACTTCCTCAATGCAATATGTGGCGGAAAGCGCCCCCAGGCGTCCGCACGCGTCCCACGGCGCCGCGTGCATCATTCCTTTAAGAAGGCCGCCGCGGAACGCGTCGCCCACGCCGGTCGGGTCGGCCACGCGCGCGGCCGGGACGATCGGGATTTCGAATACCTTGGCGCCGGCCTTGATCCGCGCGCCCTTTTCCCCGAGGGTCACAATCACGATCTCGACCGCCGCCTCCAGCGCCGCTTCGCTGCGGCCGGTCTTCTTGGCGATCAGCCCGAACTCATATTCATTGCAGATCAGGATCCGGCAGGCATCGATGCCGACCGCCACATCCGCCCCTTCCATCCGCGCCACCTGCTGCGAAGGGTCGTACATAAGGGGCAGCCTGAGTTCGGCGCATTCGCGGGCGTATTTCACCATCGCCGCCGGATCGTTGGGGGAGATCACCACCCAATCCGGCCGCGGCTCGACCCCGCGCAGCGTCAGCTCCGAGGCCCTGGCCATTGCGCCCGGATAAAAAGAAGCCAGCTGGCAGTTGGCTTTGTCGGTAGTGGCGAAGAAGGAGCCGGTGTAGCAATCCGCGTATTCCTTCGTCAGGGCCGTATCCACGCCGGCCGCTTCGAGCGCCGCGCGGTATTCCCCGAAATCCTTCCCGGCGGTTGCCATCAGGTGCGGCCGCTCGCCCAGAAGCGCCAGGGTGTAGGCGATGTTTCCGGCGATCCCGCCGCGGTGGCGGAACAGGGTATCCACCAGAAACGACAAGCTCAGCGACTCGAGTTTTTCGGGAAGGATCTGCTCGCGGAACAGACCCGGAAAAGACATCAGATTATCAAAGGCGACCGAACCGGTGAGGACGACCTTCATCTTCCACTCCCGCATATAAAAGCGCTCCCCTTGCGAGAGCGCCGCCGGAGTATGGTAACATGCGCTGGCGGCTTTGTCAAAAACGGCCGATGTATTTAACATTCGTCGGGAGGATGGGAGCTGTCTGGAAAATACCAAGCGGCGGCCGGCTTTCATCATGGAGGCCGTCCTGAGCCCTGGAAGGGCGAAGGAACGCATTGGAGAGATCATGCCGATTGGCCAACCTGTGAAGAACACATTCCTTTTCCTTTTGCTCCCGGCGCTGCTCACCGCCTGCGCGCTTCCCGCCGCGGCAACGGCGCACGCCGTCACCTCCACGCCGCTCCCCACGCTTTCGACATTTGGCCCGATCCCCTCTCCGACGATCCTGGCGACCGCGACTCCCTCCACCAATGAAAGCATCCTGCTCGGCGACCGCGCGCTTCTGAACGGGGATTATGACGCGGCGATCGCGCACTACAACGCCGCGCTGGCCGCGGGCGTGGAGAGCGAGCGCGCGGCGTTCTTCCTGGCGCGGGCGACGTACCACACGGGGAACCTGGCCGAAGCGCGCGCGATGCTGGAAGGATTGCTCGCCAGCCTCCCGGCGGGGGAATATGCCGGGCGCGCGAATCTCCTGCTGGGGGATATCGCCGCCGGGCAGCAGGATTGGGCGGCATCGGTCGCGGCTTATCAGCGCCTGCTTGCGCTCGCCCCCGGAATTCTCAACGATATCGTCCAGGAACGGGTCGGCGATTCCTCCTTCGCCGGCGGGCAGACCGATCAGGCGCTCCAGGCCTACCGTGCGGCCGCCGACGCTTCCGATCCGGCCAACCGGCTGCGGCTTCTGGAAAAGCAGGCAGACACGATGTCGGGCGCGCAGCTGGCGGAGCCGGCGGTCGCGCTGTATGAAGAAGTTCTGGCCGGGGTCACCAGCGATTACTCGAAGGCGCGCCTCAACCGCAAGATCGGGAACGCGCTGATCGCGCTTGGCCGGGCGGATGAGGGCTATGCGCGCTACGAAGCGGCGCTGCAATTTCCGGCAACGCCGGACGCGTTCGACTGCCTGGCGGAGCTGCTATATGCCGGGTACAGCGTCGACGACCTTACCCGCGGGGTGATCGATTATTACGCCGAAGAATACGGCACCACCGTCGCCGTCCTTTCCAATTACCTGGCGGGCGCGCCCGACGAGCAGGCCCGGGCGATGTACTTCCGCGGACTCGCCTTTCGCGCGCTGGATCAGGCGCCGAATGCGCTGGCGGACCTGGACGGCGTGGCGGCGCTCGGACCGGCCAGCGGGTACTGGGACCTGGCGATATTCGAATCCGCGTATACGCGCTGGGCGTGGCTGGAGGATTACGCCGGCGCGGTTGCGGTTCTGACCGGGCTTGCGGATGCGATGCCGGCCCATCCGCGCGCGGCGGAGGCGCTTTTTACAGCCGCGCGCATCGCCGAGCGCGGCAATGATTTCCCCCTCGCGGCGCAGCTTTGGACGCGCATGGCGCAGGATTATCCGGCGGATAGCGGCGCGATGGAAGCGCGCCATCAGGCCGGCATCGCGCTGTACCGGGCCGGAGATTATGCCGGCGCGGAAACCGCCTGGGATGCGGGCGCTTCTTCCGGCGACGGATGGACCCGCTCGCAGGCGCTCTTCTGGACGGCGAAGGCGCGCGAGAAGCGCGGCGATTCGAGCGGCGCGCGGACGAGCCTCGAACAGGCCGCTTCCGTTTCGCCGACCGATTATTACTCCGAGCGCGCGGCCGATATCCTTGCCGGATTGGCCGCCTTCACGCGTATAAAGGATATCAACCTATCCTTCGATTGGGACGCGGATTACCGCGCGGCTGAGGCCTGGGTGCAGTCGGTCTTTCCGGCGGAGGGATCGATGGACGGGCGCTACGGGGCCGTCCGGAACGATCCGCGCCTGGCGCGCGGAAGAATATTGTGGGACGCCGGTCTGTATGACGATGCCCGCTGGGAATTCGACAGCCTGTGGTATTCGGCTTCCGGCGATCCGGCGGGGGAACTGTTCCTAAGCCGGTACATGGAGTCGATCGGCTATTACCCCGGCGCGATCCAGGCCGCGCGCAAAGTGCTGGATGCGGCCGGGCTGAACGACGCGCAGACGCTCGCCGCGCCCGTGTACTTCAGCCACATCCGCTTCGGTCCGCACTTCGCGGACATCCTCGTGCCGCAGGCGGCCCGCTTCGGGCTGGATCCGCTGCTGCTGTTCGCGCTGGTGCGGCAGGAGTCGCTCTTCGGCGTGTCGGCTGCCTCCGCCGCGAACGCGCACGGGCTGATGCAGCTGATCCCCTCGACGGCCGAGGCGATGGCGGAAAGTCTCGGGATGGGCGGATTAACGCTCTCGGACCTCTACCGGCCGATGATCAATGTTCAGCTCGGCGCGGGGTACCTCGCGCAGCAGCGCGACGCCTTCGGCGGCAACCTGTTTATGGCACTGGCGGCGTACAACGGCGGGCCGGGCAGCGCCGCTTTCTGGCGTGACCTGGCGGGGGGCGACGACGACCTGTTCGTGGAGGTCATCCGTTACGAGGAAACGCGCAATTACGTGCGGCGGATTTACGAGAACTACGTCATCTACAGGAATTTATATCAGGTGGCGTAAAGGCGGATATTTTTAAATATTGTAGGGGCGGACAGCCGTCCGCCCCTACATTTTATTTTTCCGCCGTACGTTTACGGATATGCTTCGGGGTTCTTTAATTTATCCCGGAACGCGATCCGGAATTTGCGGACCTTCGGGTTGATCGTCAGCGCGCAATACATCTGGTTCGGGTTGTTCTTGAAATAATTCTGGTGATACTCCTCGGCCTCGTAGAATTTTGTGAACGGGACGAGTTCGGTCACGATCGGAAGCGGCCACAGCTTCTCCTCTTCGATCCTGCGTTTGGATTTCAAGGCGGCCTGCTGTTGGGCATCGTCGTGGTAGAAGATCGCCGAGCGGTACTGCGTGCCGGCGTCCGGCCCCTGGCGGTTGGGTGTGGTCGGGTCGTGGGTATGCCAGAAGATCTCCAGCAGCTCTTCGAAGGTGATGATTTTCGGATCGAAGGTGATCTGCAGCGCCTCGGCGTGGCCGGTCATCCCGGTGGATACTTCCTCGTAGGTCGGATCGGTTTTCTTGCCGCCGGTGTATCCGGAAACTACTCGCAGAACCCCGCGCACGTCCTGGAATACCGCTTCGACGCACCAGAAGCATCCGGCGGCAAAGGTGGCGGTCTCGAATTTATCAGACATAAGTGCCTCCCTTTCGTTTCTGTCCTAACCCCTCACCCCCGACCCCTCTCCCCCTTCCCCTTAAGGGGAAGGGGGAGAGGGGTGCCTGAGATCGGAGTTTTTCCGATCGAAGGCGGGGAGTGGGGGTTAGGACAGTGAGTAATATAGAATCCTGTGCGCCTTGGCCGCGGCCGGAAAAAGCCCTGCCAGCCTGAACATCAGGCGCACGCCGAGATTCAGTTTTTGAATATCCTCCGACTGGAAGAAGGTCCATTCTTCCTTCAACCGTATCCCCGGCGCCCAGGTTTCGATCTCTTCCGGGTCATCGATTCCCCAATGGATCGTGGCGCCGGTCGTTTTCAACACATCGGCGCGATGGATGTTCTGAGCCGTAAGCGTGCTGAAGGCGTCGAAAGCGATTTCGCCGCCCGGGAAGGCTTCCCGCAGACGCAGGATCAGCTCCCTTACCTTTTCCCCGGAAAGGTACATCAACAGGCCTTCGGCGGCGATGAAGACGGGCCGGCCGCGCGGGATTTCATCCATCCAGCGGAAATCGGTCACGGAGGAGGCAATCATCCGGCAGCGGGGGGATTCGTTGAAGAACTTTTTCCGCAGCGCGATCACCTCCGGAAGGTCGAGGTCGTACCAGCGGACTCGGCCGTTGTCGACGCGGGAGAAGCGCGTATCCAATCCGCAGCCCAGGTGCAGGACGACCCCGTCCGGTGAACGGGCAAGGAACCCGCGGATGTAATGATCCAGCCGCTTGGCGCGCATGAAGACGGTCAGGCGGGTCCCGGGTTTGACCTTCAGGCGGCCGAAATCGTAATCGACCCGCTCGACGATTTTCCACGCCTCCTCATCCGGAAACACCCCTTTGGGCGCGGCGAGGGTCTTGCAGTACAGCGTGATCATCAGCGTTTCCTGTTCGGCGGTCAGGGTGATTTTTTCTTTCGGTTCGGGCATGGTGTCATCCTTCGAAGGGATGATGGTCGAGTAGGCCGCGGCTCTGAGCGGCCGTATCGAGACCATTGTGACGGAAAAAATGATTCATCGGTCTCGATACGCCCGAAAAGCGCGGGCTACTCGACCGGCTTAGCGGCATCCCAGAAAATCGTCATCCCGGCGCCGAATTTCTCGTTCGGGCGGCGCATGAATCCGTAGCGTTCGTAGAATTCCTCTTTGCCTTTGGCGGCCATCAATCCGACGATCGTATGCTCGACGGCGTGGCGGCGGATATATTCCATGATCCGGTCCATCAACCGCCGGCCGATTCCTTCGCCCTGGCGGGACGGTTCGACGATCACATCCTGGATGTAATACACCATCCCGCCGTCGCCGATGATCCGAGCCATGCCGACGATCTTCCCCTGGGCGCGGGCGCACAGGCAATAGTGCGAATTGCGCAGAGATGGCGCGATCGCGGCCGGATCGGGGAGCCCCCAGCCGACCAACCGCCGCAGGTGGAGGTATTCCTCGGGGGTCGGGTATTCTTCGGCCAGGATGATTTCTTCCATAATATAACCTCCGGCGCGTGTTCCGGCTACGGTTTTTTCAATCCGGTGATATTGCCGTTTTCATCGGTAAGGTACGTCCCCTTGCTCAAATCCAGAAGGACGAGCTGGTTGCCCCACGGATCGCGGACCACAGCGGCGCGGCCGACGGGAATGTCGAACGGCGGCACGGCGATGGATCCGCCGGCGGCGGCGAAGAAATCGGCCGCGCGGTCGGCGGATTCCACTTTCCAGTCCAGCGTCTCGTCCGGGCCTTTTGTAAACAGCAAGAGTTCGCAATCCGAATCGGGAAGGCGCAGGGCGGCCGTATCGGCCGTGCGCCAGATCAGTTCGTGCCCGAGCCGGTCACGGTAGAAACCGAGCCCCGCCTCGAGATCCGGGACGGGCAGGCGGATGCAATCCGGTTTTTGCAGGAGAGGTTTCATGGGCGGCTCCGTAAGAGTTTTGCCAACCCTTAGGGTTCCCTCAACCTTTGCCAACCCTTAGGGTTCCATCGATAAGTCCTCTCTCTCTTTCCCATATAACGGGAAGGAGGGAGAGGATGGTCGCTTAGTATGAATCCACCAGCGAGCGGATGCGCAGCGCCTTGCGGGCGCGCGAAAGATTCCAGCCTTTGGGGAGCGGCGCGGTGATGCGCACGCTTGCGCCCGCGGGGAGATCGAAAAAATTATCGCTGAAGACGGCGTCCGCGCCATCGAGCGCGAGCTCCACGAAGAGCGCCAGCTTCTTCGCGGAAACATCGAACGACAACCCGCCCCCGGTTTTGGCGACTTTCGCCTTCAGGCCGGGTTCCTCGAGTTCCAGGTGCTTGATCGGCGCAAACGGCGATACGCAGGAGGCGATCCTCGTCCGGTTCCGCCACAGTTCGCACACCAGCACGGTATTCCGGCGGTTGGCATCGACGATGCGCCCGGAGAAATCCAGCGTGCGGACGGCCGTATCCGCCAGCGGCGCGGCGGAGACTTTCTCGCGGCCCTGCTCCAGCACCTTGCCGGCGGGTGTTTCCAACCGCCAGCGGACTTCCCCCTGCCACGCTTCGGTTAAGTCGCTGGTGACGTGGATGGCGCGGGTTTCCCCGGTATCCTCGATCGAGAGCAAAACCGGCGCGTAGAACCGTTTGGCCGCATAATGCATCGCCTTCCAGCGGCCGTAATAATCCAGCGAGGCCCAGGAGATCGCCGGCCAGCAATCGTTGAGCTGCCAGATGATCGTCCCGCCGACGCGCGCGCGGTTGCGGCGCCAGTGCTCGACCCCCATGCGCATGCCCTCGGCCTGCAGGATCATGCTCAGGTACACCAGCGCCGGAAAATCCTTCGGCATGCGGAAGGTATCCAGCATCTGGGAAAGGATCACCCGGTTGCCGGGGCCGGAACGCTGGCGGTGCTCCATGACATACGAGGTCAGGTTGCGGTCCGCGGGAGCGGCGAAAGCCCGGATGGTTTTAAACGGCGGGAGGGATTGAAAACCGAACTCGCTGGCGAAGCGCGGGAACTGCTCGCGGTAGGCGGTAAACGGTTTGCGTTCGTGCCATACGCCCCAATAATGCATGTCGCCGCGCTGCTGTCCGTTCGGGTCCGCAAACGGCTCGCCGGAAGAAGCCGAGGACGGCCAGTACGGCCGGTCGGGATCCTCTTCGGCGACGACCGCGGGGATCAGATGGTGGAACATGCGGTCGTACCCGGCTTTCAGCCGCTGGTTGTCGGAGTCTCCGGGTTTATCCCATTTCCATTCCGACCAGCCCTGTTCCATCTCGTTGTTCCCGCACCACAGGGCGAGGCTGGCGCGGTGCCGCAGGCGGCGGACGTTTTCCACCGCTTCGATCCGGACGTTTTCGGCGAAGGCCTCGTCAGCGGGGTAGATTCCGCAGGCGAACATAAAATCCTGCCAGACGAGGATCCCGAGCTCATCGCACAAATCGAAGAAGCGATCCTCGCCGTACGTTCCGCCGCC
Organism: uncultured Anaerolineales bacterium; assembly: GCA_964649635.1. Classification (GTDB taxonomy): domain Bacteria; phylum Chloroflexota; class Anaerolineae; order Anaerolineales; family RBG-16-64-43; genus JAFGKK01. The sequence goes on from CAZYSF010000192.1 coordinate 11,661, forward strand.
CCACACCCGCAGCATGTTCATGTTCGCGTCGACCGCGGACTGCAGCAGCGAGCGCATATGCGCGCCGCTTACGCGCGGGGTGAAGGAATCGGCCGGGATCCAATCCGCGCCCTTGGCGAAGAGCGGCACGCCGTTGACGATGAAGGTGAAGGATTCGCCCCACGCATCCGGCCGGCGCGAGAGCTCGATCGTCCGCAGGCCGAGCGGGTACGAGCGCCGATCCAGAGCCGCGCCGCCTGCTTCGAGCGCCACCTCGAGCCGGTAAAGATCCTGGGCGCCTATCCCGTTCGGCCACCACAGGCGCGGTCGCCCGACATCAATCGCGAGCTCGGCTGCGCCGCATTCGACCGGCGCCTCCGCGGACAAGCGCGAGCCGTCCGGCGCGATCAGGGTGGCTCGCGCCCTGGAAGGCTGTTCGGCAAAGGTCTGTACCGCGGCCCGCACGCCGATCCGCACC
>CAZYSF010000193.1:0-4038 GCA_964649635.1 uncultured Anaerolineales bacterium
ACCTTTCCCGAGGAACGAGGGAAAGCGAGGCCGAAGGGTCTATGAAATAAGAAGAAGAAAGAGATCCTTCGGGCGCGAAAGCTGCGCCCTCAGGACGACGGGAAGAAGATGCCCTTCGGACGCCAGAGATGCGCCCTCAAGGTGACATGAAGAAGAAATCCTTCGGGCGCACAACCTGCGCCCTATGGGTGACAGGAAAAGGAGACCTTGCATGAACAGAGCAGAGCAGGCAGCAGAGTATATGCGCGGCGGGCTGAATTGCGCGCAGTCGGTGGTTAAAGCGTTTTCGGCGGAGCTGGGAGCGGAGGAGGACGCGGTGGTAAGGATGGCGTCCTCGTTTGGGGGCGGAATGGCCCGCAACGGGTACGTGTGCGGGGCGGTTTCGGGCGCGGCGATCGTGCTCGGAGCGCGCTACGGGTTCAGCGATCCCGCCGAGTCCGGCGCGCGCGCGAAAATCGCCGCCAAGGTAAACGCCTTAATCGCGCAATTCCAAAAGGCCAACGGCGCGGTGTTATGCCGGGAGCTGCTCTCCATCGATCCGAAAAATCCCGAGGATTGGAAGCGGGTCGGGGAGGCGGGGGTATTTGCCAACCAGTGCCCGCTGTATGTGCAGTCCGCCGCGCAACTGGTGGAGGAGATTTTAAAGGAGCAGTAAAACAAATCTCACCGCGAAGACGCGAAGGACGCAGAGAAATCCAAAATTAACCTTGGCGGTCTTAGAGGCTTTACGGTGAGAATTATTTATCCGCTCTTTCCGTGAAATCCGCGTACAATTATATGGGTTGGAAGAAATTCAACCAGAGGTTTAATGGAACCATCCTTCACTCCAGGGTTTCGCAGCGTCCCGCGCACGGGCGTGATCTACGTCATGCACGAGGCGGCGCAGCTCGGGTTTTCGTACGGCGACCCTGAATGGGCCAACCTCGGCCAGGGTTCGCCGGAAACCGGCGAACTGCCGGAGGCGCCCCCGCGGGTTGAAAAGATAACCATCCCCGCGCCCACCCGCCAGTACTCGCCGATCGAGGGCAACCTCGCCCTGCGCCAGGCTGTCGCGGATTATTACAACCGTCATTTCCGGCAGGGCAAGCCTTCGCAGTACACGGCCGAGAATGTGAGCATCGCCAGCGGCGGCCGGCTCGCGCTCACCCGGCTGGCGGCGGCGCTCGGCAACATCAACATGGGCCACTTCATCCCGGATTACACGGCCTACGAGGAACTGCTGGGCGTATTCAAGGCCTTCACCGCCATCCCGATCCTGCTCGAGCCCCGGCACGGGTATCACATCGCGCTGGCGGATCTGGAAAATGAAATACTCGGGCGGGGCTTGAGCGCGCTGCTGGTGAGCAATCCGTGCAACCCCACCGGCCAGGTGATTGAGGGCAAGGAACTCGAATCCTGGTGCGGCCTGGCGCGCAGCTGCCGCTGCTCGATGATCTTCGACGAATTTTATTCGCATTACCTCTACGACGGCGAACCGGGGCGGATGAACTCCGCCGCGGCCCTCGTCCACGACGTGGACAGCGACCCGATCATCATCGTCGACGGCCTGACCAAGAACTGGCGCTACCCCGGCTGGCGCCTGAGCTGGACTCTTGCCCCGCGCGACGTGATCGACGTGGTTGCCAGCGCCGGCTCCTTCCTCGACGGCGGCGCCAACCACCCGTTCCAGAACGCTACCCTCGAGCTCCTGAAGCCCGAGTTCGCCCGGGCCGAGACGCTTGCCATTCAGAAGACTTTTCGCAAGAAGCGCTACTACATGCTCGAGCGGCTGAAGAAGATGGGCTTCAAGGTGGATGTCGACCCGGCCGGCACGTTTTACGTGTGGGCCAATCTCGAGCGGTTGCCCGCGCCGATCCACGACGGCATGAGCCTGTTCCGGGAGGGATTGAAGGAGAAGGTCATCACCATCCCGGGCATCTTTTTCGATGTCAACCCCGACAAGCGCCGCTTTCACGCCCGCTACGAGCATTACGCCCGGATCAGCTTCGGGCCGGAAATGGAGAAGCTGGAGCGCGGGCTGGATTCGCTTGAGCGGGTGATCAGGAAATTCTGATTTTCATCCGGAGGCCGGACCATGGATGAGGTTTCCATTCTTCTTTGGATCAGCCTGATTGCCGCGGTGCCGGTGGCGGCGGCCGGATTGCTCCTCCGTCGCAGCGCACCGGGGCAGGGGCTGCCGGTCCGGCGCGGAATTATCGGGTGGGTGTTGATCCTGTTCGGGATCCTGCTGGCCGCCTTGGTAGGGTACTTTTTTTGGAGGATGAATACGGGCACCGGCGGATAAACCCGTCCGGCGAACCGGATGGGCGTTCCGCACGTGAATTGCACCGAAGGATGGGAATGACCGTTCTGTAATCGATTGGTCTTTCCCTTCGGGTACAATATCATAAGGGTCTTCAGGAATTGCAGGCGAAGCAAATGGCCCTGAAGGGCCGCAGTCGTAACGGATTCGGTTTCCAGGAGGCATCATGGACGATTTCCCGAAATTCATGAAAAATCCGAAAAACTCCATTCACGTGGATTCACATTACGTGGCGGGCTTGGAGGGTTTTGTCTTCGACGGCGCGGACGGCAGCCAGCTGATCCTGTGGAGCGGCCGCGAGGCGGGGGTCGCCGAGGAGCATTCCCACCCGTACGACGAGTACATCGTCACGGTCCAGGGGGAATACATCCTGCACATGGACGGCAAGCCGTTCGCGCTCAAGCCCGGCCAGGAAATCCTGGTTCCGAAAATGGTCAGGCATTACGGGGAACGGATTGCCAACACCCGCACCATCCACGCCTTCGGGGGAAAGCGCGCGGTGCGGGAATCCGAATTCAAGGGATGACACATGCCGCTGACGTTTGATTTTCCGCTCGAGCAGTGCAAAGTCTACAAGGGAACCAATCCGCGCCCGGCCGATTTCGATATTTTCTGGGATAAGGCGCTGGCGGAGATGCACGCCGTCGCGCCCGAGGTGGAGATGGTCCGCGCCGATTTCCGCGCCCGCGGCGCGGAATGCTTCGACCTCTACTTCACCGGGGTGGGCGGCGCGCGCATCCACGCCAAGTTCCTCCGGCCGGAAAAATCCCCCGGCAAACATCCGGCGGTGCTGATGTTCCACGGCTATTCGTGCGATTCCGGCGACTGGGCCGACAAGCTGGCTTATGTTTCACAGGGATTTACCGTCGCGGCGATGGACGCCCGCGGCCAGGGCGGGCTCTCGCAAGACCGCTCCGTCGTCAGCGGCAATACCCTGCACGGGCACTTCGTACGCGGGCTGGCGGACGCCCTGCGCGGCGAACCGGAAAAGATGATGTTCCGCCAGATTTTCCTCGACACGGCCGAACTGGCCAGAATCGTGATGGAGATGCCGGGCGTGGACGCGGATCACGTCGGGGTGACGGGCTGGAGCCAGGGCGGGGCGCTGACGGTTGCCTGCGCGGCACTCGAGCCGCGGATCCGCCGGGCGGCGCCGGTCTACCCGTTCCTGAGCGATTACCAGCGGGTGTGGGAGATGGACCTGGCCAAGGATGCCTACAACGAACTGAAGGATTATTTTCGATGGGCCAATCCGCGCCACCTGAACGAGGCGGCCGTTTTTGAAAAGCTGGGATATATCGATATCCAGCACCTGGCCCCGCGGATCAAGGCCGAGGTCCTGTGGAGCATCGGCCTGATGGACCAGATCTGCCCGCCTTCGACCCAGTTCGCGGCCTACAATAAGATCACCTCCAAGAAACAAATGGATATGTATCCGGATTTTGTCCACGAGCACATCAACGGCGCGTCGGACAGGATCTTTGGGTTTCTTTCGGAGTTGTAGCCTTTCCACGCGTCGAAATCTCTGAAAATGTCACCCTTAGCGCCCGTCTCCGCGGAGCGCCCTGCTTGGGTTTGTTCCATAAGCAGGGATGCATGCGAAGCGGGGGCAGCGAAGGGTTTCAAGAACTTAAGAACAGATGCTTCGCTCAGCATGACAGCTTTTTTAAAGACTCTTGAGCCATATTTCTTGGGGGATTTCCGCTTGCGATATAATTACCCGACGAATTAAAAAG
>CAZYSF010000194.1:0-7516 GCA_964649635.1 uncultured Anaerolineales bacterium
TTCTCGCTGCTGGCGAGCGTCATCGGGGCGCTGGTCATCCAGGCGATGACCACCTCGATCCTCTCGATCGGGGTCCCGGCTTTCGCGATCCAGGCGATCAAGGGCGTGTTCGTCATCTTTGTCATTGTTCTGTATTCGGACCAGGTGCGGGGCTTCATCCGCAGGATCACGGCGCCGAAAGGAGTAACGTTATGATGTCGCGAGTCGGCTCCCTTGTTTCCAAATACAGGCGGTTCATACCGCTTTCAGCGACGGTCCTCCTGTTTATCGTTGCCTACATCTACGGCCTGTTCGCGTTCCCGAGCATGCGGGATCCGCAGGTCTTTCTCAACATGTTCCGCAACTACCCCTTCCTGCTGATCAGCGCGGTCGGCATGACGTTCGTCATCCTCACCGGCGGGATCGATCTTTCCGTCAGCGGCGTGGTGGCCCTCACCACCGTCGCCTCCGCGGCGCTGCTGCGCGGCGGGATGCATCCCGCGCTGGTGATCGTCCTCATGCTGCTGATGGGAATCGCGCTGGGCGCGACCATGGGCAGCTTTATCGCCTTTATGAAGGTCCAGCCGTTCATTGCCACCCTGGCCGGGATGTGGTTCGCGCGCGGGATGTGCTTCTTCATCAGCGACGACGCCATCGCCATCAACAACTGGTGGTGGAAGGTGCTCGGGCAGACCAAGTTCCTGATCCCGGGGTTGAGCGATCCGGCGGCCAAGACCGGGGATTTCATATCCCCGCTGGTCATCGTCTCGCTGACGGTCGTGCTGATCGCGATCTACGTCTCCCAGTTCACCCGCTTCGGGCGCACGGTATATGCTGTCGGCGGGAACGAGCAATCCGCCCGGCTGATGGGCCTGCCGGTGGAATCCACCAAGGTCATCGTTTACACGATCAGCGGCTTCTGCTCGGCGCTGGCGGGTCTCGCGCTCAGCATCGCGGTGGCATCCGGTCACGGGTTGTATGCGCAAATGTTCGAACTCGACGTGATTGCTTCGGTGGTCATGGGCGGCACGCTCCTTTCCGGCGGCACCGGATACATGTTCGGAACGTTGTTCGGCGTGCTGGTCAACGTGCTGATTCAGACCCTGATCCAGTTCCAGGGCAGCCTGAGTTCCTGGTGGACCAAGATCGTGATCGGCGTGTTGACCCTGATCTTCATCGGCGTGCAGAGCCAGCTCGCGGCGCGGCGGGCGCGCCTTCCGGGTGAAGCCGGCGCAGCCGGGACGGAGAAATCCTTCTGGGCGCGGCGCTGGAAGTTGATTACGGCCGTGGGCGGCGTGGTCGTCGCCCTGGTCGCGGTGATCTTCATCGTCCGCGGCCTCCAGGGCCCGGACGGCGGAGGCGCAGCGGCAGGCTGCACGGATCCGGCCTTCCGTCAGGAGCTAGCCGCCCAGTTGATGCAGGAGCCGGGGGCGGTCCTGACCTACGAAAAGAACGGCGGACCGAACTGCACCGGTGAGCTGTTTGTGATCTACAGTGACGGCCGGATCGTCGGCGACAACGGCACCGCGAAGATCGAGAAGCAGATCACGCCGGAAGAAGTACAGGCGCTGCTGTCTGCGATTGACGACCTCGGGTGGTACACGGATGAATTTTATGACACCTGGCACGCCCGCTGCGGTCAATGCTTCGGATACTACATCACCGTAGCCTACGACGGGCAGGTTAAGACCGTCAGGGGCGTGGATGGCGGCACGGATGCGCCCACCCGTTATTGGGATGTGGTGACGCTGATTTACGCCGTCATCCCGAAATTCAACTAGCGGCCGGGCCGGCGCGCGAAGTCCGCCCGCCCCACCGGCGCGGGCGCGAGGGAACAATCGCAGCAGGTTTCGCCGCCGTACTTGACGATCCTGTTGGAAGGAGAACGAACGATGCGAAACAAATTGGCGTACATACCGCTCCTGGCCGGCATGTTCCTCGTGTTTGCCTGCGAGTACATCGTCCTCCCGGAGATGGAAGACACCGGCGCGTCCTACGGGGAAAACAAAGGCTGGAACGCGCTGGCGACGAACATCGGAAAATCCGATGCGGGCGATCTGCGAATCGATCTGGCCCTTCACAACGATACCGGGCAATGGAGCGCGATGCAGGCGGCCGGAACGGCGACGCTCACATCCGACGGCAAGAAAACCAACTGCGCCACCGTATTTGTCTCGAGCGGCGGCCACCGCCTGGCGCCGGGATTCCGGATGCGCGGATACATCGGGGGGAAGAAGAGCGAGCAGAAAGTTCAGATGATCTACGTGGAGTGCGCCGGCGCCGAGGCGGCTCCCGGATCCACCCTCAGCCTGGATTACACTTATGTCACGGGCGATTACAACTATTACGAACAGGAAAAGAACAAGGGCAGCGGGACAATGACGGTCGATCTGGACACAGTCGACGCCGCCCTGACGTACCCGGTCGCGGAATCCCTCGAGGGGTTGATCCGCGCCGAGGATGCGCCGATTGAGGCGCTCAACAAAGTCGTCCTCACCCTGATCGGGATCGAACGCACCGGCGAAGCCCTGACGTTCTCCTGGGAGACGGAAAATCCAGGCGAGTATCCGACTTACGTCCACGTCGGCAATCCCCCGGTCATCGGAAACGACGGCATCATCTACGGGTTCTACGAAACGCCCGACATCGTCTCGGTGCCGATCAGCCCGTCCGGCGGCAAGACCGACTGGACGACGGAAGTGAAGGTCCCCGCCACGGTTACCGGGCTCTACATCCTGCTCTCCGTGGAGACGGGCAAGCAGCGGTTGTTCGCGAATTACGCGGTCGACATCACCGCGCATTAGCGGCGGCGGGGCGCGGGAAAAAACCGCCGGCGCGGACACGGCTTGCCGGCGCCGGGAAGGCATGTACGGGCTCAGCCGGGCATTGGAAATTCGGGGCGCTCCCCTGAGTGTTTTCCGCACAGGTTATCCCGCACAATCCATGGGGAATTCCATGCACGGCGGCGGCGCCCGCATCCGCGGGCTCCCGTGCCGCGCGCGGCGTGGAACCCCGGCAAGTCGCACGATGGAAGGCGAGGAATGACGATGATCAACCTGAAGGAATACGAAGTCTGGTTCGTCACCGGCAGCCAGCACCTCTACGGGGACGAAACCCTGCGCCAGGTGGCGGAGCATTCGCGCGCGATGGCCCAGGGTCTGTCGCAAGCCCGCAGCCTCCCGGTGCGGGTCGAGTTCAAGGGGGTCGTCACCACCCCGGCCGCCATTCACGAAGTCTGCCAGCAGGCGGACCGCGAACCGAAGTGCATCGGCGTGATCACCTGGATGCACACGTTTTCCCCCGCCAAGATGTGGATCGCGGGCCTCGCTTCCCTGCGCAAACCCTTCCTCCATCTGCACACCCAATACAACCGGGAACTGCCGTGGTCCGAGATCGACATGGACTTCATGAATCTCAACCAATCCGCCCACGGCGACCGCGAATTCGGATTCATCGGCGCGCGGATGCGCCTTAATCGCAAAATCGTCGTCGGCCACTGGAAGGACGAGGACGTCCAGGCGGAGCTGGGAACCTGGGCGCGCGCGGCCTGCGCCTGGCACGACGCGCAGGGAGCCAAAGTGGCCCGGTTCGGGGATAACATGCGCGACGTCGCCGTCACCGAGGGCGACAAGGTCGAAGCGCAAATCCGCCTCGGGTATTCGGTCAACGGGTACGGGGTGGGGGAGTTGGTGAAGCATGTGGAGGCGGTCAGGCCGGCGGAGATCGACGCGCAGATCGGGCGCTACTTGGACGAATACGCCGTCGGCGATGCGCTGCGCAAGGACGGCAGGCAGAATCCGGCGCTGCGCGAGGCGGCCAAGATCGAGCTTGGGATGCGCGCCTTCTTAAAAGAAGGCGGCTTTACGGCGTTCACCACCACTTTCGAGGACCTGACCGGTCTGATTCAACTGCCCGGACTGGCCGTCCAGCGCCTGATGGCGGACGGCTATGGGTTCGGCGCGGAGGGCGACTGGAAAACCGCCGCGCTCGTGCGGGCGATGAAGGTGATGGGCGCCGGGCTTACCGGCGGCACCTCGTTCATGGAGGATTACACCTATCATTTCGGCGGAAACGGGATGAAGGTGCTCGGCGCGCACATGCTCGAGGTATGCGCCTCGATCGCCGACGCCAAGCCCTCGCTCGAAGTGCACCCGCTTTCGATCGGCGGCAAGGCGGATCCGGCGCGGCTGGTGTTCAACGTCGGGAGCGGGCCGGCGATCAACGCCACGCTCCTGGACATGGGCAACCGCTTCCGGATGGTGGTGAACGAGGTGGACGTGGTTCCGCCCGATCAGCCGATGGGCAAGCTGCCGGTGGCACGGGTGGTGTGGATCCCGCGTCCGGATTTGAAGGTTGCGGCCGGGGCGTGGATCTCGGCCGGCGGCGCGCACCATACCGGGTTCAGCCAGGTGGTGACGCGCGCGCATCTGGAGGATTTCGCCGAAATCGCAGGGATCGAATTCCTCGCGATCGGCAAGGAAACGAACCTTTCGGAATTCCGCAAAGAACTGCGCTGGAACGACATTTACTACGCGCTGGCCCGCGGGTTGTGACAGGCCGACGATCGACCTTCGACCATCGTCTTTCGCGAATTCGACCATAGACCATAGACGATGGACCATGGCCAATAATTGCTGTGGAAGTGTCCTTCGCGGCCTGGAAAATATATTTCTCTATTCAACAACCGGCCGCGCGCTATTTTTACAAAAACCATAATTGGCCATCGTCGATGGTCTATCGTTCATGGTCCGGTTATCTCGATAGTCGATCGTCGATGGCCGGTTTCCGATGCGCTGGCGGAGATCCTAAGGAGGATCACATGAAGGTTGAGCAAAAGGCACCGACGCTGGGCGTGGTCGTGGGCAACCGCGGCTTCTTCCCCGGCCACCTGAGCGAAAGCGGACGCAAGACCGTCCTTAAAGTGCTGGAGCAGGAAGGCATCCGGGCGGTCTGCCTGACCCCGGAAGACACCCAGTACGGCGCCGTGTTCAGCATCGACGATTCGCGCAAGTGCGCCGAGCTGTTCAAGGCGCACCGCGAGGAGATCGACGGGATTCTCATCACGCTCCCGAACTTCGGCGAGGAAACCGCGATCGCCAACGCCCTGCGCTGGTCCGGGCTGAACGTGCCGGTGCTGATCCAGGCCTTTCCCGACGACGCCGCCAAAATGACCTCCGCCGACCGGCGGGATTCCTTCTGCGGGAAGATGTCGTGCGCGAGCAACCTGCGCCAGTACGGCATCCGCTACACGCTGACGAGCCGGCACACGATGGATCCGGAAGGCGACGCCTTCCGCGCGGACCTGCGATCCTTCGTCGGGACCTGCCGGATCGTGCGCGGGCTGGCCTGCGCGCGGCTGGGGGCGATCGGCGCGCGGCCGGCCGCCTTCAAGACTGTCCGCTACAGCGAGAAGCTGCTCGAGCGGAGCGGGATTTCGATCGAGACGATCGATCTTTCGGAAATTTTCGGGCGGGCGCGGAAGCTTGCCGATTCCGACGCCGGGGTGAAGGCCAAGCTGGAGGCGATCAAAGCCTACGTCCCGACCAGGGGGGTTGACGCGCCGGCGCTGGTCAAGATGGCCAAGCTCGGGCGGGTGATCGACGGCTGGATCGAAGAAAACGGCCTCGCGGCAAGCGCGCTGCAGTGCTGGACCGCGATGGAGGAGTTTTACGGCGTGGTTCCCTGCACGCTGATGAGCATGATGAGCAACGACCTCATGCCCTCGGCCTGCGAAACCGACATCTCCGGCTTGGTGGGGATGTACGCGATGGTGCTCGCGACCGGCAAGCCCTCGGCCCTGGTGGACTGGAACAACAACTACGGCGGCGACCCGGACAAAGGCGTCATCTTCCATTGTTCCAATCTGCCGAAGGATTTCTTTCAGGATGCGAAGCCGGGCGAATCGCCGGTTATGGATTACCAGGCGATCATCGCCGGAACGGTCGGGAAGGAAAACACCTACGGCACCGTCGTCGGGCGGGTCCGGAGCGGCGCGTTCACCTACTGCCGCGTCTCGACCGACGACGTGCGCGGCACGGTCAGCGCCTACGTGGGCGAGGGGCAACTCACGCCCGACAAGCTGGAAACCTTCGGCGGGTACGGCGTGGTGAAAATTCCCAACTTCCAGAAGCTGCTGGCGTACATCTGCAACAACGGGTTCGAGCATCACACGGCGGTCAGCATTACCGAGTGCGCGCCGGCGGTCGAGGAAGCCTTCGGGCGGTATCTGGAGTGGGATGTCTACCGGCACTCCTGAGCGAAGCGGGTGATGAAAGCGGTCCGTCTGCACGCGGTCGGCGATCTGCGGATGCACGAGGAAACGGTCCCTTTTCCGGCCGACGGGGAAACGCTGGTGCGGGTGGCCGCGGTCGGCATTTGCGGATCGGACCTTCACTGGTTCGGACAGGGGGGCATCGGGGATGCGCGCCTGACCGCGCCGCTCATCCTCGGGCATGAATTAGCCGGCATCACCGACGCCGGCCGGCGGGTGGCCGTCGACCCCGCGGTCTCCTGCGGCGAATGCGAACTGTGCCGGGAAGGAAACCCCAACCTTTGTGAAAGCGTCATATTTGCAGGGCACGGGCGGCAGGACGGGGCGCTGCGGGAGTACATCGCCTGGCCCGGCCGGGCCTGCTTTCCGATCCCTGCAACGATGGATTTCACCGAAGGCGTGATGCTCGAACCGCTGGGCGTGGCGATCCATGCGGTCGATCTCGCCCACCTGCGGCACGAGATGCGCGTGGCCGTGCTGGGATGCGGGCCGATCGGACTGCTCGTCCTCCAGCTGGTGAAGCTCTTCGGCGTGGAACACATCCTCGCTTCCGACATGCTTCCCCACCGCCTGAACGCGGCGCGCTCCCTCGGCGCCGACGATTGCCGAATGGTCGAGCGGACGGCGGTGAACATGCCCGGGATCGAACCGCCGGAAGTTGTGTTCGAATGCGCGGGCGAAAACGCCGCGGTCGAAACGGCGATCGATATCCTGCGGCCGGGCGGACGGATACTGCTGGCGGGGATTCCCGAGGACGACCGGACCTCCTTCCGCGCCTCGGTGGCGCGCCGCAAGGGGATCACCTTTCTGCTTGTCCGGCGGATGAAATATACCTACCCGCGCGCGATCCAGCTGGTGGAAAAAGGGCTGGTAAACGTGCGCTCGCTCGTCACCCACCGCTTCCCGCTCGAGAAAACCGCCGAGGCCTTTCGGACGGCGGCTCAGCGCGACGGGATTAAAGTGGTAGTAGAGCTGTCCTGACAAGGGAAATTTTTTACGGGCAAATGGGGGGCGCCTGTTCTTTCCTCTTTCTCCTCTTTCCCTCTCCCTTTCTTTCCCGGGAGAGGGAAAGGAAGGGAGAGGGAAGGGGCGAAAGTTGAACGCTGGTCCCAACCATAGGAGACGGGCATGAATCAAAACGAGATACCAAAAGCCATTGAGAGCGGCAAAACCGCGCTGGGCATTGAGTTCGGCTCGACTCGGATCAAGGCGGTTCTGATCGGCGAAGATCATGCCACCATCGACACGAGCAGATACGACGGGGAA
>CAZYSF010000195.1:0-5893 GCA_964649635.1 uncultured Anaerolineales bacterium
AGGTTGTGGATCGAGAGGATGGAGCGCGTATCTTTAAAGAAGCGGTCCGGACGTCCGCGCCCGGCCAGCCACAGGTTGGCCGCTGCTGTGTGCCAGTCGTTGGTATGGACAAGGTCGGGTTTCCACCCGAGGGTGCGGGCGAGTTCCAGTGCCGCCAGCGAGAAGAACACGTATTTGGGCGCATCCCGCCCGGAATCCGCATGGTAGATCGAATCCGTCGCGCGCAGGGGCGGGCCGTCGATCAGGTACGCGGGCACTTCGCCGATGTCGATCCGGTAGGCTTCGGCCTGCATCATCGACCCGCGCGCGGAGACCGCCGGACGGGCATCCGGTTTTTTCCCGGCCGTCATGCCGCGCAGGGATGGATGCAGCGGGAGCACGATGCGTATATCGTGGCCCTTGCGCCTCATCTCGGCCGGCAGCGCCCCGGCAACGTCGGCCAGCCCGCCCACCTTGATGAGCGGCGCTGCTTCCGCGGCAAGGAACAGCACCTTTAATGGTTTGTGATTTCCATCGGCCATCCGTTTGCTCCCGGACACGTCTCTGCCTATTATAGCCGGAGGGCCCGTTTTCCATTTTCCCGTTTTTCGACGTTAAAACCACGATTCTCCACGGAAAACCTATATAAAACCTCCATCGGCCGCCTTCCGGCTTTTATTCCAAGCCGTTTTCGTTACAATAGGGGAAGGCAATTATTCAGGCAGCATTCGCCGGAGGCCATCCAATGAAGAACCGAATAGCGCTCCTTCCCGCAGCAGCGTTGGGATTGGCGGCTCTTGCCTGCAACTTCGAGCAGCAAGCCGCACCCACACTCAACGAGCAGCAGATCCAAACCCTCTCAGCCCAGACGCTGATCGCGATCCAATGGCAGACCCTTTCCGCCGGCGGCAACACCCCCGGCGGAGGGCCGGATGCCACGGCCACGGTGGAGATCCCGGCCGGCACGGCGACCAATACCGTCCTGCCAACGGTCACCATGACCGGGACCCTGGCACCCACATCCACCTTAACGCCGACGGTGACGAACACTCCCGTTCCGTGCAACTGGGCCCAGTTCGTTTCCGACATCACAATTCCGGATAACTGGGAAACCGCTCCGCTGGATCACTTCACGAAAACCTGGCGCCTGCGGAACATCGGCTCCTGCACCTGGACCTCGGGCTACTCGCTGATCTTCGATCACGGCGATCAGATGGGTGCGCCGGCCTCCCAGCAGTTGACCACCGGCACGGTTGCCCCAGGCGGATCGATCGACGTCTCGGTGAACCTTCTTTCACCCGCGGCTGCCGGAACCTATCAGGGTTTCTTCAAACTGCGCGCGTCCGACAGCTCCGTATTCGGGATCGGAGCCGCCGCGGACACCGCCTTCTGGGTGAAGATTAAAGTGGTCGCGGCGCCCGCCCCCGCGCCTGGCATTGAATCGGTACTCACCCAGGTGTCGGTCGCGGCCGGCGCCGTCGGCTGGGCGGATGCCGTTTGCCCGGCGGGAAGCGTGGTCGTGAGCGGCGGATTCGCCGCCGGCAACAACATGATCGTCCACACCCAATCCAAAGAGGGCAACGGCTGGCGCGTGTACGCCAAAAACAATTCCGGGTCGAGCCAATTGCTGAATTCGTATGCCCTCTGTCTTTCGAACACCGCCGGCTCCACCCAGCAGATTCTTAAACAGGTAACCGTCGCCGCGGGAGAAGTCGGCTACGATACCGCCGTGTGCCCGGCCGGAAGCATCGTCACCGGAGGCGGGTTTGCCTCCAATCCGGCCGCCCACTGGGTATACAACTCATCCAAGGGCGGGAACGGCTGGAGCGCCTATGCAAAGAACAACTCCGGCGCGGGGGCGTTGTTCAACATCTACGCGATCTGCCTTTCCGGCGCGGGCGGAAGCACCAGCCAGGTCGGGGAGCAGATCACAGTCTCCGGCGGCAGCAGCAGCGGCGGCGAAGCGCAGTGCCCGGCCGGAAAGCTGGTTACCGGCGGAGGATACGCGCTCAGCAACAACCTGACCGTCTACAACTCCTCCCGGAAATCGGCCGACCATTCGAAATGGAACGTTTTCTCCCGAAATGCCGGCGGCGGCGGAGCGCTGATGAACATCTACGCAATCTGTTGGACACCCTGACCATTGCGTCGATTTCCGTGATTTGAGATACAGCGGCGCCTCTCCGGCGCCGCTGTTCTTTCTTTTCCCGAATTTGCCCCTTTGTTGAATTTATCTCCGTGTCCCTCTGTGATCTTCGTGGATTCTTCCTCGAGGATAAAAACCTGCTCGGAATATTAAAAAAACCTTTCCGGCGCGCCGGTGACCGTCACGATAATGACCGGCGACAAGGACCTCGCCCCGGGCGCATCCGGCCTGGCCAAAGTCGTCTGCCCGGCTGGGCAGGTCATCACAGGCGGCGGCTGGAGCATGGATAAAGACCAGACGGTGTTTGCCGCGCTGACCTCCGGTGGAAAGGCGCGGGTGTACGCCAAGACCCACACCCGTGCGTTTCAGGCGCGCGGCATGAGCCTCGGCGTGGCTTAAGCGGACGAATAACCGGATAGACCAAAACAGCGGAGACCGCCGGTCTCCGCTGTTTTTTTGGCACAGAAGCGCGTGAGATGTAGGGTGGGTTGACGACATGGGTTAGCGTATGGAGCATAATCCGCACCATGTCGTCAACCCACCCTACGTTTTATTGGAGCTGTTTTTCCATCCCGGCTGCAGGCGATGGGTCTGGTTCGGGTTTCCCGGCGGGAAAAAGATTCAACCGCGCCACAACCACTTCCGTCCGGCCGGGCTCGACCGTAAAGGAGATGGTCTGTGTCAGTTCCCACGCCAGGATGCCCGGCGCGGATTGGGGCGGTTCAAGATCCGGCCGGGAGATGTGGCTGGCGAGCACATTTCCAGTGCGGATATTTTTCAATCCGGGCGAGCGCCGCGCCCCGACCGTCACCGGTTCGAAAACCGGGCCGGGGGATTCGAGCACCGTCCGGTAATCCGGGCAGACTTCCGAAATCAGCCGCAAGCGGACGCGCACCGCGCGCATGTCGACATTGCGGAATCGGTAGGTCACGTGCACGCCGCGCGGCGTAAGGCTCACGCGCTTGACCATTCGCAGGCGGTATCCGAAAAACCGCAGGAAGATCACCGCCCCGTCGGCCAGCCGGAAATCCAGGCGCGGATCGGATTTCTCCTCCGGGCCGTCGTCGAACGCGAAGAAATCGTTCAAGGCGCGGCGCCGGGCCGGGAGGGAGGGCTTCAATCCCGCCGAGCGCAGCCGGGGCCAGACCGGGAGCGGTCCGAGCGGTTCCGGAAGATTTTCCGCCGAGAGCCGGGCCAGCCGCGGCTCGCCGCCTTCCGGCCGCATTTCCGGCAGCGGGTCGCCGGCTTCCGGCAGCCAGTCGTCCGGCAGGGGCGCAAAATCCGGCGGCTTGGCCTCGATCAGGAGCGATCCGGTCGGAACGGCCAGGGGATTTCCGACGAGCAATTCCCCGCGGCGGAGATCGACCCATTGCAGCAGCCGCCCGCCGTACGGCGAGAGGATCGCCGTCTGATCGCCGTTGCGCAAGAGAATTTCATCCTCCCCGTCGCCGGTCAGATCGTCGATGTGCGCTTCGACCCCCGAGCGCGGCGCGGTGACGGCGAGCTCGGCGGCATTGGCGACCGCGATCGCCGCGCCGATCCCCTCCCAGGCCGGGTCTCCACGTCCGCCCACGCCCACCGCCCCGAACCGGTCCTGATGGGCGGAGTACACGCGTTCGGCCAGCGCGAACAATTCGACGCCGGGGTTCAACCCGGCCGGGGGCGGGCCGGCGGCTTTGATCGCGGCGAGGGCTGCTTCGGCGGTGGCCATCCGCATCCGCGCGGCGATGTGCATCTTCCGGAAATGCTGCAGCCGCGGGGCGCGCGCGAGAAAATCATTCCAATCCCCGTAACCTTCCTCATGCAGCGGCGATTCCGGATCCGCCAATTCGCGATCCAGCGCCTTTCCCCATACCGGCTTGGCGAGGATAAGCTCCGCCTCCGGCTCCGGAGCATCCTCCAGGAAGGAACACGCCAGGCCTTCCTCGCGCCCGACCCAATCCAGAAGCTCGTCCAACCCGGCCGCGTCCGCTCGCGGATCCAGGCCCGCGTCATAGCCCCACAAGCCGAAGGCTCCGGCGTCCTCGGCGATCACCGGGAAGAGGCGGGCCGCGTCCGGATGGCGCCGCCAACCGCGGATTGCGGATTCGAAGACATCCCGCCGCCGGAACCATGCGGCGAAATCCAGACAGTCGCGCAGCCGCGAATCTTCCCAGGCGGCGCGCAGCCCGTTGCCGTTTTGGATCCGGTGCACAAACGGCGCCGCCGCCCCGGCCGCCCGCAGCGCATCGCTTTCCAGCGCGAGGCAGCGGTATCCCGCGTCCGCCAGGAGCGGGGCGAATTTCGGCGCCCAGTTGCGCTCGGGGCTCCAGAAGGCGGCCGGCTCCGCGTCGAAAAATTTTTTCAGCGTGGCGCGGTGCACCGCGATCTGGCGCGCGATATCCACGTCCTCGAGCGCCAGCAGGAGCGCCTGCGCGTACGTGCTGCCCAGCAGCCGGAAGCGGCCGTCCTGCAAACCGGACCGCACCGCATTTAGGAACGGCGGATCGAACCAGCACAGCGCATCCAGCAGCGTGCCGGAGAGCATCAGGTTGATTTTCAAACGGGGGTGGTTGCGGAGCACGTCCAGCACGCCGCGATAGCAGATGCGGCCGGCCCGCTCCGCATGCTCGCCCAGAGGTTGGTGAAAGAGGAAACACAGCGCCAGGCGAAGGGTCATTGTTCGTGGTGGCGGGATTATACCCGACCTAACCCTGTCCTAACCTCCTCTCCCCCATCCCCTCTCCCCCTTCCCCTTACGGGCCTGTCCCTGAGCGGAGCGAAGGGAGAAGGGGGAGAGGGGTGCCGAAGTTGCGGTGACTTTCCGCGTCTTCGGCGGGGTGAGGGGGTCAGGACGGATATAATTCCCCTCATGAATCTGAATCTCTGGCGCCTTATGCTCGATCCGCCCGCCGACGGCGCGCGCAACATGGCCGTCGACGAAGCGCTGCTGGAAGAAACATCGGCCGGGCGCAGCCTGCCCACCCTGCGCTTCTATGCCTGGGAGCCGCCCACCCTCTCGCTCGGGTTTGCCCAACCGGCTTCAGACTCCGACCGGGATGCGCTCCAACGCCTGGGCTGGGGCTTGGTGCGCCGCCCGACCGGCGGGCGGGCGATTCTGCACACCGATGAGCTGACCTATTCGATCACCGCGCCGGAAAACCACCCGCTGATGCAGGGCGGTGTGCTGGAAAGCTACCGGCGTCTGAGCCTCGGATTGCTTGCCGGATTGCGGCTGCTCGGAGCGGAGGTGCAGCCCGACGCCGGCCAGCGCGGCCGGGCGGCCGGCAATCCGGTCTGTTTCGAAATCCCCTCCCAGTATGAGATCTCGGCCGGCGGCCGGAAGCTGATCGGCAGCGCGCAGGCGCGCCGTCTGGGGGGCGTGCTGCAGCACGGCGCCCTCCCGCTGCGCGGCGATCTCGCCCGCATATTGCAGGCGCTCTCCGGCCCGCAAATTCCGCCGGAACGCGTCCGCCGCCGCGCCGCCACGCTTTGCGTTCTGCTCGGGCGCGAGGTATCCTGGCAGGAGGCGGCCGATGCCGTCGGGCGCGGCTTCGTGGACGAGTTCGGATTCGAGTTTTGCCGTGAGGGGCTGACGGAAAAAGAAAAAACGCGCGCCGATGAACTGGCACGCGGGAAATACGGAACCGAAGAGTGGACTTGCCGGGTTTAGAGATTTATTTCCAAAGGCCTCCCATTCCCGGGGATTCTATTGGAGTTTTGCCACAAAGAGCACAAAGAAAGTGATTGGGAATTCTTCTGTGCCCTTTGTGCTTTTTGTGGCGATTT
>CAZYSF010000196.1:0-3924 GCA_964649635.1 uncultured Anaerolineales bacterium
CAATCCCCCGGCTCGGCAATGCCGGTGTATGCGATCGGCCCGCTCCCATTTCCATAATAGACCTGGAAGTTCAGTCCCGTGGCGGGAATCTGGTATTGGGCCTGCAGGAGGTCGCGGATCTGAAGGTCGAAGGCGCCCTTCAGGCTGGTGCCGGTGTTTTCGATCGTGATCGCAAAGGTCACCGTATCGCCGGCGTCCACATCGCGCACATTGCTGTTGATCGGGCGGGTCCTCAGACCGGTGGAACTGACCGTGCCCGTCCAGCGCGGCGTCGAACCGGGCACGAGGAAGGTCACGCCGGCCGGGCCGCGGTTGACCGGATTGAATATATTGGACGGATTACTCGTCCAAATCACGCCTTTTGTCGAGGAAAGGACCGGTTCGGTCAGAATCAGCTGGACGATGGCATCCGAGGGGACCGCTACGTTGAAGGTGCTGCCCTCGCTCGCATGCGCCTGGTTGGTCAGGTACATGCTGTCGGCGAAGGGTTCGGTCGCCACCACGACGGTGAAGAGAAGATCGACGGTGGTGGATTGGCTGCGCGGGTCGTCGAAGTCGCCGTAGAGAAAGCCCAGCTGGTTATTGGTTGCGTCCGCGCTGACGGCGGGGACGATCCCCGAATAGGTGTAGAAGGTATCCGACGGACCGAAGTTGGCGCGCCCGGCGACGGGAATGACGGTCGGCTGCCCGCTCTGCCCGACCGCATCGAATCCCCAGGCCGGCCCGTCATTGTGCGGACCGTCGTCCGGAGGGATATCGTAATCGCTTGCGTCCGGATCCGCGACATAGAAAATGGGCTTCGGCAGGTAATCGGTGAACTCCAGGTTCTCCTCGTCGCTGGTCGGCATCACGTAGGTGATGCGGTAGGTGACCGAGTCGCGGGGCTGGATGCGGACCGGCGTGGAGAAGGAGGTGCTGCCGTTGATGGCATAGATCCGCTTGGTGAGCGACCCGGTTCCGATGCCTAAGGTTTCCGCCGCATCGTCGGTCACGTTCGGCCCGGAAGCAAAGGTGTCGGTATCCAGCAAACGCCCGAGGACCATCGCGTTATTATGGAATGTGTCACCCTGGTCCACACTCCAATCACCGGACAGGTAGGTGTCGGAAAAATTTTCCTGGATGATGGCGTGGAAATGGATTACCGCGGTCGTTGCGCCGTCGTTGAAAGAGCAATCCGGGTTGGGGGTCCCGCCGGCCGGATCCACGCAGCCGCCGATCAACCGTCCGGTCTGGCCGCGGGTGATGATCTCATTCGAGATCCGGAACGTAAGCAGGGTCGTCCCGTCGGTGGCGGGGTTCTCCACCCCCGGGGGGATCGGCCCGTCGGTCCAGTCGATTTCCGACTCGTCCACGGTTAAATTTGCGGCGCCAAATGCCGCCGCAGGCAGGGTGTATCCGTTGCCGTTTATTTCCAGGGTGGGCACGAAAGCCGGGTCGAAATGCTGGCCGTCGGAAAGGATGTCGGTCAGGACCAGCTGGTCGAAGGCGAAGAAATCCGAGACCTGGATCTCCAGCCGGTAATCCAGAACATAGCCGGGGTAATAGCTGGCGGATGGGTTGGCGATATCTTTTTGCACGGCCAGCGAGCGGTCGATGAGCGTGTGCTCGCAGCCGGGCGGGCTGACGGTGACGTCCTGCACGGGGTCGCGCGTATCGACCGGCGTCCACGAACCGGAAGTCGAACCCTGGTTGCATGAGGAGACCGCAACGCCGGTGGCGGGATCGATCACCCGCGCGCCATCGGCATCGTCGCGCGGAACAAAAAAGGAGAACGCCGCCGCGGCATCGGCGGCTCCCGCGCCGCCGGTGATCGAAGCCCAGTAAACAATCAGATCGTTGTCGGGCGGATTTCGGGCCGCCCCGGCAAGCGGCTGGTCTTCCAGAACATACCCGGGTGTGGCCGAGACCAACCCGTTATATTGCAGGTTGTCGGGCAGCAGGTCGGTGATGCGCAGGTCCGTGACTGTCTGGCCCTGGGCGATATCGACCGTGACCGAATACTGCCGCGGGTAATTCGGGCCGGTCGCCGTTTCGGCGGAGACGTCCGCCGGGCCGGCGTAGGTTTTGGAAAGCGTAAGCAGAGTCGGGGTGACCGATGCGGATGTGTAGCCGCTCAGGGTCGCGCTGGCCGGGTCGCCGCAGCACCAATCGTCGAGCGGCGTGAACCCGAACTCGTACCCGCCGCGCGCCCGGACCGCGAGCCCGTAGCCGAGGTCGGCCAGGTTGCTCATGTTGACGGTCATGGCCACCGTGGCGGGCGGCTGGTCCGGGGCGAAACTGCCGAATGGCAGGCGGATGACGACCAGTTCGTCGCCGCGCGTGCCGGTGACGTTGATGAAGGCGCCGGCCGCATTGCGGGCGATCGGGTGGGTCGCATTGCCGCTCGCGTTGAAGGTCACCCGGTAGAAATCACGGGCCGGAACCGGGCTGCCGAAGATTGTCGCGGAGATCGCGGTTGTGCCCAGGCCGTCGTCCACCGCCGGGACCGGGACGTCCAGGCCATCCGCACCGATGCGCGGAATAATAAGTTCCAGGAACGGGCCATAGCCGGTTTCGTTATCGGGGTCGTTGTTGTCGAAGGTGGCGGTGAAAGTTACGTTGGAGCCGATCATCGCCGTGGCCGGAACGTTCAGGGTTACCGTCGGCGGGTCGATCACGCCGGGGGCAAGCCGCGGCGCCGCCCAAGCCGGTTCGGTCACAGCCGCCGGGGAGGCAAAACCGGCCGCGGTTGCCAGCGACAGGATCAGGATCCGGAAAAGGCTGCGGCGCAATCCCGCCGGATTGGGCCGCCGAATCGAGATGGAATCGCATGCTGAGGCATCGGCGGGGCGCGGAGCGCTGTCGGAATCCAATCCCATGATTACGGCTTCCTTGGTCCAGGGGTGGCGGGAACTACTGGGATATCATTATATTATGGAAGCCTCGGGACGGGGGTGACAGTTCGCATATATAATCGGACCATTCATCACTCTCGGAGGCTTTCATGCGCTGTTTACGGCTGATGCCGGTTGCCTTGATCCTCCTCCTGGCATGCAATTTCCAACCAACGGTCGGTTCCGACGATCCGATCGATGAGCCCGCGAATGCCGCGGAAACCACGGCCCTCGAAGACAGCCCGCCCGCCGGTGCGACGGATTCGGCGGAGGAGCCATCCCCCGAATCGCCGCAAGGTTCCGGCGGGGTCGACTCATCCGCTCCCGCGGAGATCGTCAAGCTGATCTTCATCCACCACTCCAGCGGCGAAAACTGGCTCGCGGATTGGAGCGGCGGGCTGGGCCAGGCGCTCGCCGATAACAATTATTTCGTCAGCGACACCAATTACGGCTGGGGTCCGGAGGATTCTTCGATCGGCGGCGCGATCGGCGATTACACCGACATCGGCCACTGGTGGAACTGGTTCCTCGGGCCTTCGCGCGATGCGATCATGGACGCGGTCTACGCAGAAAGCGGACAGCATGCGGACTATGCTCGCCCCGGGGACGATCCGGGCGGCGAGAACGAAATCGTGATGTTCAAATCCTGCTTCCCCAACTCCGCGCTCGGGGGCAACCCCGGCGACTCGCCCGCTTCGGGCGCGAACCCCCTGCAGGGGCTGGACAGCGGCTCCGGCGAGCACACCGTCGGCAACGCCAAGCGGATCTACATCGACCTGAGCAAGTATTTCGCCGCGCACACCGAAAAGCTCTTCATCGTGATCACCGCGCCGCCGCTCCTGGATACCTCCCCCGAACAGGCGGCCAACGCCCGGGCCTTCAACCGCTGGCTGGTGGAGGAGTGGCTGGCATCCTACCCGTACCACAACGTCGCCGTGTTTGATTTCTACAACGTGCTGACCTCCAACGGCGGCGATCCGAACACCCACGACCTGGATTCCGAAGGCGGCAACCACCATCGGATCCGCAGCGGCCGGGTGGAATACACAGT
>CAZYSF010000197.1:0-3729 GCA_964649635.1 uncultured Anaerolineales bacterium
AAGTTGATACGGGAAGGGGGGAGTCATGCCATTCAAGTTCGAGAATCTCGAGGTATGGAAGTTGGCATTGGATTACCTCGATGACGTATATCGATTGACGGAAAATCTTCCGAAAGAGGAACTGTACAATCTTCGGAGCCAATGGATCCGGGCAGCAACATCCGTTGGGTTAAATATTGCTGAAGGATCTACAGGACAGACCGACTCAGAGCAGGCACGCTTTCTCGGCTATGCGATTCGATCGCTCGTGGAATCATCGGCGTGTTACCGCATTGCACAACGAAGAAAATATTTATCCGAAAACAACCGGGCATTGGAAGATAGGACCGTCTCGCTGATAAGACAGCTCCAGTCCTTCCGCAATACGGTGCAGAGAAAGGTGAACGCGCCTCGAACATAGTTCGGCCATCGTCCATGGTCTATGGTCCATCGTCTGTACCTTGGTATAAAGGATTACATGAACAACCAGGAATCCTTGCAAAACGATTTCGTCGGTCCGACCACCGAGATCCTTCCCTCCAAGGGATGGGTCAGCCTGCGGCTCCGCGAAGTGTGGGCGTACCGCGAACTGCTGTACTTCCTCACCTGGCGGGATATTAAAGTCCGCTACAAGCAAACCGTCCTTGGCGCAGCCTGGGCGATCCTCCAGCCTTTCCTGACCATGGTCGTTTTCAGTCTGTTCTTCGGCGAATTGGCGGGGATCGAACCCGGGGGCGATATCCCCTATCCGGTCTTCAGCTACGCCGGTCTGGTCCCATGGACTTTCTTCGTGTACGGCCTGACACAATCCTCCAACAGCCTGGTGGGCAACGCCCAGTTGATCAAGAAAGTATTTTTCCCGCGCCTGGTGGTTCCGATCGCCAGCGTGCTGTCCGGATTGATCGATTTCGGGCTGGCGTTTGTGGTGTTGATCGGGATGATGTTGGTGTATGGAATTTCACCGTCGATGAATGTCCTTTGGTTGCCGTTGTTTTTACTGCTGGCTTTCATCACCGCGCTGGGAGTGGGGCTTTGGTTGTCGGCGCTGAACGTGGAGTACCGGGATATCCGCTACATGGTTCCCTTCCTGACCCAATTCTGGATGTTCATCAGCCCGGTGGTGTACCCGAGCAGCCTGATTGAGAACGAACTGCTGCGGATCCTTTACGGGCTGAACCCGATGGTCGGTGTGCTGGACGGATTCCGCTGGGCAATTTTGGGGACTACCGGCGCGCCGGGGCCGATGGTCGCCGTTTCAGCGGTCGTGGCGGTCCTTGTGCTCATCTCCGGAACGTTTTACTTCCGGCGCATGGAACGCAGCTTCGCGGATGTGGTGTAGCATGGGCGACTTGGTCATCCGTTCGCAAAAACTCGGGAAGCAATACCGCATCGGAGCGCTGCAGAAAGGGTATCGGACGCTGCGCGAGAGCATCGTCGATGCGGCCAGGGCGCCCTGGCGCCTTCTCCGGCGCTCGATCCGCGGGGAAAGCACGCCGGAAGACGAGCTGATTTGGGCCCTGCGCGATATCGATTTTGAAGTGCGCCAGGGTGAAGTGCTGGGGGTGATCGGCCGCAACGGCGCGGGGAAGAGCACGCTGCTTAAGGTCCTCGCCCGGATCACCGAACCCACGGTGGGCCGGGTTCAGGTCGCGGGGCGGGTGGGATCGCTGCTGGAGGTCGGGACGGGCTTTCATCCGGAATTGACCGGGCGGGAGAACACCTACCTCAACGGCGCGATCCTCGGAATGCGGCATGCGGAGATTGATCAGCGCTTCGATGAGATCGTGGCGTTCTCCGAAATCGAGAAGTTCATCGATACCCCCGTCAAGCATTATTCCAGCGGGATGTTCCTGCGCCTGGCCTTCGCCGTGGCGGCTCACCTGACTCCGGAGATCCTCCTGGTCGACGAAGTGCTGGCCGTCGGCGATGAGCGCTTTCAGAAGAAATGCATGGGCAAGATGGAAAGCGTGGGCAAAGAGGGGCGCACGATCCTGTTTGTCTCGCACAATATGAACGCCATCCACCGATTGTGCCCCCGCGTGATCCTGCTCGAGGAAGGCCGGGTTGCCGCGGATGGGGATACCTCCGAGGTCATCGCGCAATATCTGAACGCCGATCGGTCGGAGATGGACTGCAAGGAGTGGAGTGCCCCCGAACAGGCTCCGGGCGATTCCACGGCCCGGCTGAAGCGCGTCCGCCTGTTGGATAACCGCGGTCGTCCCCGCTCCGCTTTCGAGATCCGTGAGCCGGTGCAGATTGAAGTGGAGTATTGGGCGCTGGATTCCAAGCAGCCGTTCATGCCGATTCTGCTGATCCACAATGAAAACGGCGTCTGCATCCTGGAAACGGCGGCCAATCACGACCCGGCGTATGCCGGCAAATCCCGGAAGCGCGGGATCTACCGCAGCGTGTGCCGCCTCCCGGGTAATTTCTTCAATGAGGGCATGTTCCATGTGGATGTGCTCGTGCGGGTGCTGGTGCCGCGCCGGTATTTCGTCCGCGAATCGAATCTGCTTTCATTCCGGATCCAGGACAGCGGATCGGGCCTGTCGGTGAAGGGGGACTTTCCGAAAGCCTGGTCGGGCGTGGTGGCGCCGATCCTGCCCTGGGAAACAGAGATCCGTCCGTTGGGCTCGACGGCCGCGACTTCGCTTCCGAAGGCGCGGAAGTAGCGGAAGGATGAGGCCATGAGGGAAGCGGAACGCAAAGTTCTGGATTTTTACGCCGAGCGCTGGCAGCAGTTCGGATACGACACGCGTTCCCTCGGGATTGGCAGCCGCGAATCCCAGGAGGTCCGGTT
Organism: uncultured Anaerolineales bacterium; assembly: GCA_964649635.1. Taxonomy (GTDB): domain Bacteria; phylum Chloroflexota; class Anaerolineae; order Anaerolineales; family RBG-16-64-43; genus JAFGKK01. Next base: position 2,780 of record CAZYSF010000197.1, read on the forward strand.
CGACGTTCTGACCCGGATCGGCGACCTGCACGGCGCCTCGGTGCTGGATGTGGGCTGCGGTTTCGGCGATCTGCACGACTTCCTGGAGAAACGCGGGATCCCGGTGCGCTACACCGGCCTGGACCTTCAGCCGGCGTTCATCGAAGAAGCCCGCCGCCGCCACCCGGGCGATGAATTCGTCTGCGCCGACGTGGAAGCCTTCGAGCCCAAAGAACCGCCGGATTACATTTTCATCAGCGGGACGTTTAACGTAAAATTCCGTGAGGATCAGGATACGTGGGTGTTTGGGACTCTTCGCCGGCTGTTCGAAAAAGCCCGCTGCGGGCTGGCGATCAACATGCTCAGCACCTATTACGACCCGGGGCACTTCCGCGACGACATGTTCTACTGCAAGCCGGAACGCGCGCTGGCCGAGGCGCATGCCATCACCCGCTGGGTGACGCTGCGCCACGATTACCTGCCGCACGACTTCACGCTCTACCTGTACCGGAAAGGATGACCGATGAAACTCCTGGCGATCGGGGCGCATCTGGACGACATCGAGATCGGCTGCGGCGGAACGCTGGCGGAAGCCGCGCGCAAAGGCTGGGAAACCCACATGCTCGTCCTTTCCCACTCGGATTACGTCGACCTCGACGGCCGGGTTTTCCGCACCGACGACCAGGCGATGGTGGAGGGCAGAGCGGCGGCCGCCAAGCTCGGGGACGTCGAGTTGGAGATCCTGGATTTCCCCACCAAGCAGATCCCGTATGATTTCCACGTGGTGGAAGCCATCGAGACCCCGCTGCGCAAGATCAAGCCGGACGTGGTCCTCACCCACTGGCCGCACGATACCCACCAGGACCACCGCGCCACCTCGCTCGCCTCGATCTCGGCCTGCCGGTACTTCAATTCGATCCTTTTTTACGAACCGATGACCCCCTCCGGCCGCTCGATGTCTATGATATTCA
>CAZYSF010000198.1:0-7729 GCA_964649635.1 uncultured Anaerolineales bacterium
ATTGTTGCGCGAATTGGGATTGCCGCCCCTGGCCCGGGCGCTTGAAATTCACAACGTCGGGATCCTCCCGCTGGGCGCGGCGGGCGATCCCACCGGCTGGCTTTGGATCGCGAACAAAGCCGGCGGGCCGATCGACGAGGAGGACCTGCGCCGCTGGAATCCCCTCGCCGCCCAGGCCGGCCGCTTGATCCGCAACCTGCTGGTGATGGAGGAATACCGGCACGGAGCGGAGCGGGCCGATTTCATCAGCCGTCTTTCGACCTTCACCGCGTCGCCCCCGCCACTCGATGATTACCTTCACCAGGCGCTGGGCGAGCTGGCGCGCATCCTCGCCGCCGACCGTGGTGCGATTTTCCTGCTCGACGAATCCCACGATGAAATCAAGCTTCATCCATCATCGGCGCTCGGATTGCTCGAGGAAGAGAAGCGCCGCTTCGCGACGCTTTCCACCGCCGATCCCCAGAGCCGGTACGCCGTGACCTTCACCTCCAAATCCGTCGTCATCGATCGCGCCAAGGGCGCTGAATCGATTCCGGCCAGCTATCGGCCGTGGGGGGAATCTTTCCCGGATGACCACTGGATCGTTACGCCGCTCCTGGTCCGCGGCCGCGGCATCGGGGAGCTGCTGCTGGGGAGAAGCCGGTGCCCATTCGACCCGGACGAGGAGAATTTCCTCTCCGCGGTCGCCGGCCAGTTGGCCGGAACGATCGAGCGCGAACAACTGTTTTCGGCCACCGACACTTCCCTCCACCGGCGGGTGGATCAGCTGACCGCGCTGACGCGAGTCTCGCGCGAATTGAATACAAGCATCGATCTGCCGTATCTGCTGCAATTGATTCACGACGAATCGATCCGGGTGACCGGAGCGGATTGCGGGCGGATCGCGCTGCTCGACCCGAAGCGGACCGCCTACCCGCAGCGCCCGCTGCTCCTGGTGGGGGAGACCCTTGCCACCAACGCGCTCTCCCGCATGGAAGTGGACGTCCTGGAAAGCGGCAAGCCCCACCTGATCCGCGACACCACCGCCGAACCGGTCGAAGCCGACCACACCGGAATACTTTCCGCCATCCTTGTCCCGGTGATGGTCGAACAGCATGCCGTGGGATTGATCGATCTGCACTCCCGGCGGCCGGGCTGGTTTGACCGTGAATCGCTCGAGATCGTTCAGGCGTTCGGGATCCAGATCGCGATCGCCGTGGGCAATGCCCAGCGCCATGAAGAACAGGCGCAGACGGCCGGCGCGCTGCGGCGGCGGGCGCGTCTGCTCTCCACCATCCATCAGACCGGCAAGGTCTCGCTTTCGCATTCCCCCCTTCCCAGCCGCCTGGAGACCATCACCCAAAGTATCCACGACGCGCTCGGGCTCACCCCGGTGCTGATCGGGCGCATATGCGGGGAATCGCTCGAATGGCTGGCGCGCTCGGGCATCTCGGACCGGGCTTGGGCTTCGATCCAGGCGCTCCCCCTTTCGCGTGAAACCGTACTGCATTGGATATCCGCGCGGTCCGGCGTCGAAGGCAGCCTTCCCCTCCGGACTTCAACGGGCGACGCGGACGCGCTGCGCTTCAGCGCGGAAATATCGGATGAGATGGAGGCGCGGGAGATTCTCCTTCTCCCGCTGAAAACCTCCGGCGGCGAGTTGATCGGGTTGCTCGCCTTCTCGCCGGCCCCCAGCGCGAAGCCCGGAACCGATTTTTCATTTCTGGAAATTTTCGCCTCGCAGGCCACGGTCGCGATCCAGACCGAACTATTGCAACAGGCCCTGACCGAGAAGCGCCGACCGGGCCAGGCCGCGGCCCAATCCAGGCTCCCGGCAACGCCGGAAACCGCTGCGGCGGAGGACGGCAGCGTGCAATCCCGCCTCAACCGGCTGCTGGCGCTGATTCAGGTGACCGAATTCCTTTCCGCCCAGGCCGAACCGCAGGCGTTGCTCGAGACATTTGCCCAAAACCTGCTCGACAGTTACCCCTACGATGTCATCCTCGTGGCGGAGGAAGGCCCCGGCGGACCGCGTCTGCGGCTGGCGAAAGGAAACGTACCGGCCGAGGTTCCGGTGGACATGCTGCTCGGGCAGCACAACCCGATCCTGAGCATGTTCCAGCGCGGCCAGCCGATCCTCGCGCTCTCGCTGGACGAAGCCCCGACCTGGCAAAACTCGCCCCTGCTCTCGGCCCTCAAAGCCCGCTCATTCCTTTGCTTTCCGATCCGCGCCCGGTCCAAAACGGAAGCGGTGACGCTGCTCATCTCGCAGAATGCGGTGACGCCGTTCCGGTTGGGGGATGAGGACCTCTTCCAGCTGTTGGGTGAGCAGGTCGCCGTATATCTGGAGAACGCGCGACTGGTCGAAGAAACCCAGCGCCGCCTGCACGAGGGCAATGTGCTTCTGGATTTCAGCCGCCGGGTTTCAGGCCTGGATATGCCCTCGATTTTACAGTCGCTGGTCGATGAAACACGCAATGCAATTCCCGAAGCGGAAGGCGCGATGGCGGCGCTGTGGCATGCGGATCCCCCGACCCTTGCGGTCGAGGCCGTATCCGGATACGCCAATGCGCAATATCTGAACCGGATCACCTGCGCCGCCGGCGAAGGCCTGCCGGGCCACACGTATCAGGCCGGGAAACCGGTGCATTGGACGCGCGTTGACATGGCGGCGGACTTCAACCTGACCGCTGAAAACCTCGAAGCCTACCGGAACGGCACGATGGGATTGATCCCGGCCTCCGCCCTCGGCGTGCCGCTGGAAGCGGGCGGCCGCCTGCTCGGCATCCTGTTGCTCGAGAATTTCACCGCCCCCGGTTCCTTCACCAAGAGCAACGAGGAAGTGGCGCTCTCGCTGGCCAACCAAAGCGCGCTGGCGCTCGAAAAAGCCCGACTCTTCCAGGAGATGACCGACCGCACGCGCGAACTGGATGAACGCGCCTCGCACCTGTCGCTCCTGAACCGGCTGACCAATGCGGCGATCACCAACAGCAACGAACGCTCGCTCCTGCAGATCGCCTGCCGCGAACTGGCCGCCGCCTTCGATGTCCCCCAATCCGCGGCGGTGCTGATCCGGGAAAACCGTGCGGAAGCCGCCGTGGTCGCGGAACACATCTACCCCGGGCGGCCCTCGGCCATGAGCCTGAGCCTGCCGATGCGCGGAGCGCCCGTTATCGAAACGATCCTGCAGACCCGTTCGCCGATGCACGTGGAAAACGCGCCGGAGGATCCGCGCTTGGGCACACTCTGCGCATGGGTGACACAGCGCCAGGTGGTCTCGCTTCTGATCCTGCCGCTCCTGATCTCGGGCGACGTGGCCGGATTGATCCTGATCGAGAGTCCGGAGCTGCACCAATTCTCCTATGCCGATCTCTCCCTGGCGCAGACGGTATCCGCCCAGCTCGGCCAGGCGCTGGAAAACGTGCGCCTGCATGAATCGTCGCACGACCTGACGACCGACCTGGAGCAGTGCGTGGTGGAGCGCACCGCCGCCCTCGAACGGGAGCACCGCCGCGCGGAAATCCTGCTGCGCATCAGCACCGAGCTCGGCGTCAGCCTGGATCTGGAGCAGGTCCTGGCCCGCGCGCTGCAACTGGTCAACGAAGCGATCGGCGCGGACCAGGCGGCGATCGTGCTACTGGATCCCCAGACACAGCTCCTGGTGTACCGGGCCTCGCTGGAAAAGGATGCGCTGCTCCCCAGGGGCGGCCGCTCGCTCCCCTTCCGCGCGGGCGAAGGGCTGGCCGGGTGGGTCATCCAGCAGCGGCAATCGGTCATCCTTCCGGATCTGGAAAAAGATCCGCGCTGGGTCCACCTCTACCCGGAAGAGCCGATGCGGTACCGCAGCGCGCTGGCCGTGCCGTTGATGGTGGGCGCGGATGCGCTCGGCGCCCTGCTGCTTTTGGCCCAGGATCCGTCGGTTTTCAATCCGGAGCAATTGCAGCTGGCTTCGGCCGCGGCGAACCAGGTGGCGGCGGCGATCAATAACGCCGAGCTGTACCGCCTGATCCGCGACCAGGCCGACCGGCTGGGCAACCTGGTGCGCAGCCAGCAGGTGGAGAGCCGGAAGTCGCGGGCCATGCTGGAAGCCATCGCCGACGGCGTGATGGTGACGGACGAGGACCAGAAGATCGTTCTGTTCAACGACGCCGCCGTGCGGCTGCTCAGCCTCCGGCGGGAGCAGGTGATCGACCGCCCGGCCGGCGAATTCATCGGCCTGTTCGGGAAAGCCGGCCGCCCGTGGCAGGAACGGCTGCACAAATGGCGGACGGACCCGGCCGAGATCGAAGGCGGCGAATACCTCGCCGAAAGGATCACCCTCGACAGCGGCCAGGTGCTTTCGATCCACCTCGCGCCGGTGGCGAGCGGCGAGGAGTTCATCGGGACGGTCGCCGTATTCCGCGACATTACCCAGGAAGTCGAAATCGACCGGTTGAAATCCGAATTCGTCGCGACCGTATCGCACGAGCTGCGCACACCCATGACGGCCATCCGCGGTTATACGGAAATGCTGATGATGGATGCGGTCGGGACGTTGAACGAAGAACAGCGCCGCTTCCTGAAAATCGTCAAGAGCAATTCGGACCGGCTGGAACTGCTGGTCAATGACCTGCTGGATATTTCGCGCATGGAATCCGGCCAGATCCAGCTGAACCTGGATGTGGTGGAAATTCCGGGGCTGATGGAGGAAGTCGTCGAATCGATCAGGCAGACAAGCGCAAAGGAAGGGAAACCGATGGAGATCGTCCTGGATGTCGAGCCGAACCTGCCCTGCATCCAGGCCGACCGCGGGCGGGTGGCGGAAATCCTGCACAACCTTGCCGACAACGCCTTCCTCTACACGCCCGCCGGCGGGAAGATCGTCCTGCGCGCCTTCTCGCGGGCAGCTGGAATCCAGATCGACGTCTCGGATACGGGGATCGGCATCCCCCCGGCCGAACAGGAACGGATCTTCGAACGGTTCTACCGCGGGGAGAATCCGACGGTCATGGCCACATTCGGGACCGGCCTGGGGCTTCCGATCACCCGCCGGCTGGTGGACATGCACGGGGGATCGATCTCGGTGGAAAGCGACGGGACGCCTGGAAAGGGAAGCACCTTCCATGTTATGCTTCCTCGGGACGCGGTACAATCCTGACAAGGACGGGACTCATGGCCAAGATACTGATTGCCGAAGACGAACGGGATATTCGCGACTTGATCGTCTTTACCTTGACCTATGGGAAACACGAGGTGGTGGCGGTCAGCAACGGGGAGGAGGTCCTGGAGTGCACGCGCCGCGAACAGCCGGACCTGATCCTGCTCGACGTCCGCATGCCGCGCATGACGGGGTATGAAGCCTGCCGCCGCCTGAAGGCCGACCCCACACTGCGCCACATACCTGTAATCTTTCTTTCCGCCAAAGGCCAGGAAGCCGAAGTCCAGACCGGGCTGGAAGCCGGCGCGGCGGAGTATATTCTTAAACCGTTTTCGCCGGACCAGCTCAATAAGCGGATTTCGGAGATTTTATCGAAGGGGCAGGAAAGCTGAACCACGGATTTCACGGAGGGAAAGAACGATTACACGGACGAAAAAAAGAAAAAATCCGTGTAATCTTTTTTTGTCCGTGAAATCCGTGGTAAAAAAACCGGAGTATCAGGTTTCTAAATAATAGGTCATGTGCTGCATATGGGCCGCCGGATCGATATTCTGAACCGTCACCCCTTTGGGAACGTTAAGGGTGGTGGGGGCGTAATTGAGGATCGCTTTCACGCCGGCTTTAACCAGAAAATCGGCCACTTTTTGCGCGGATGTGGCCGGGACCGCCAGCATGGCGACGCGGATCTTCGCCGCCTGGACCTTCTCCACCATCCCGCTCATGTCGTCGATCGTGAATCCGGCGAGGGAGCGGCCGATTTTGGCCGGATCGTTGTCGAACACCATCCGGATTTCGAATCCGCGGTCGTGGAAACCATGGTAGTGGGCGACCGCGCGGCCCAGGTCGCCGAACCCCACCAGGACCACCTGCCAGACGCGGTCGACCTTCAGGATCCGGCGCAGTTGACCGACGAGGAATGGGATGTTGTATCCCAGTCCCTGTTTGCCAAACTCGCCGAAATACGAAAGATCTTTCCGGATCTGGGCTGAGGTCAATCCAAGGCGGGTTCCCAGATCCGAAGATGATGTGATTTCCCGGCCTTCGGCGGCCAGCACGCGCAGTGTGCGCAGGTAAAACGGAAGGCGGCCGACAACGATATCCGGAATAGGCTTTACAGAAGCGGATTTGTGGGGCATTCCTGACTCCATCCTCACAATCGTGCTCGGGGAATTGCGGATCCATCTCAGCCGCTGATTGAGAAATGTATCACAAATGAGGGCTTTGGGCAAACTATGTTCCTGGATGAAGCGGACGTCAACGTGCAGGCCGGCCGGGGCGGAAACGGCATGGTGCATTTCCATCGTGAGAAATATGTGACGCGCGGCGGACCCGACGGCGGGGACGGCGGACGGGGCGGCAGCATTTATCTTCAGGTCGACCGCAAGCTGAACACGCTTTATCGCTTCCGCAACGTGCACATTTTTGCGGCCGAAGACGGCGGCAAGGGCGGAACCAACAACAAAACCGGCCGCTCCGGCGAAGACACCGTGATTTCCGTACCGCCCGGGACGATGGTGCGCGAGCTTCCCGACGGCAAACTGCTCAGCGACATGACGGAAGACGGCCAGCGGATGCTTCTGGCGCGCGGCGGCCGGGGCGGGCGCGGCAATCCGCACTTCGCTTCGTCCAGCAACCAGGCTCCAAGCGTCGCGGAAAAAGGCGCGCCGGGCGAGGAGAAAAAGCTGCACCTGGAACTCCGCCTGATTGCCGACGTCGGCCTGGTGGGCGCGCCCAACGCCGGAAAATCCACCTTCCTCGCGGCGGTCACCGCCGCAACACCCAAAATCGCCCCCTACCCCTTCACCACCACCGAGCCCAACCTCGGCGTCGCGGCGCTCGACGGCTTTGAGACCGTCGTCCTGGCCGATATCCCCGGGTTGATCGAGGGAGCCCACGCCGGCACCGGGCTGGGCTTCGCCTTCCTGCGGCACATTCAGCGCACCCGGGTGTTGATCCATCTGATCGACGGCGCGGGCGCCGACCCGCTCGCGGATTTCTCCCAGATCAACACCGAACTGGCGCTGTTTGACCCGGAACTCCGGCTGAAGCCGCAGGTGGTTGCGGTAAATAAAATGGACCAGCCCGAGGCGAAGGAGCGCTGGTCCGCACTGCATTCCGAATTGAAAAAACGGGGGTACGAATCGTTTGCCATTTCCGCCTTAACCCGGCAGGGAACCCGGGAGGTTCTCTACCGCGCCGTCCAACTTCTCCGGGAACTGCCCCCGGCGCCGGTCGTGGAGCAGGAACTGCCGGTGTACCGGATGGTCGAGGATCCGTCTGCGTTCACCATCGAACGGGAAGCCGACGGCGCATGGCGGGTGAAGGGAAAGCGGATCGAGCGCGCGGCGGAGATGACCTATTGGGAGTTTGAAGAAGCCGTCGCCCGCTTCCAGAGAATCCTCGAATTGGTGGGGGCCTACCGGGCGCTTCAGGAAGCCGGTGCGCGGCAGGGCGACATGGTCCGCATCGGAAAGCATGAGCTGGAATGGAAGGATTAGGGGTACTCGGGGGGACGTTCGATCCGCCGCATAACGCCCACCTCGCGCTGGCCGAGCGGTCGCTGCGCCAACGGGCGCTGGCGCGGGTAATGTGGGTGCTGACGCCGGATCCGCC
>CAZYSF010000199.1:0-1924 GCA_964649635.1 uncultured Anaerolineales bacterium
CGCGCAATCCGCGGCGGTCACCGTCGTCAACCTTGTCGGCCTGGATCCGGATGCGGCCCGATCCGTCCGCGCTTACCCGGTGACGGAGGGCGGGCGCTTTCTGGAATCCGGCGATACCGCCTCGGCCGTCATCTCGCAAAGCCTGGCGGATAAGCTCGGGGTCGGCGTGGGGGACGAATTCCCGCTTCCTTCCGCGAAGGGCGTGGTCCGCCTGACCGTCGTTGGAATCCTTCCGCCGCGAACGACACCCGGCACCGAGGAAGTGTTCGTGACGCTGCCGCAGGCGCAGCTCATGACCAATGAGGCCGGCCGGATCAACACCATCGACATCAATGTGGAAACCGGCGCCGGCGAAGCGCGCCGTACGGAGATCCAGAAAGCCATCGAAGCGGAGATCGGTTCCGATTTCCACGTCGGCACGCTGATGTCCGGGACGGACATGTTCGCCGCGCTGCAGCTCGGGCAGGCGGTGATGGGTTTGTTCGGGATCCTCGCGCTGTTCATGGGCGGATTCATCATCTTCAACACCTTCCGCACCGTGGTCGCCGAGCGCCGCCGTGATATCGGCATGCTGCGGGCGCTCGGCGCCACCCGCGGCACGATCACCGGAATGATCCTGGCCGAGGGGCTGTTGCAGGGGATAATCGGCTCCGCCCTGGGGTTGGTCCTTGGGTATCTGCTCGGCGCAGGATTGTTAATCATGATGGGGCCGATTCTCGGCAAATTCCTGAATATCACTTTAGGGGCCCCGGTGGTCTCGCCCGGCCTGGTCGTGATCTGCGTCCTGCTGGGCGTGAGCGTGACCGTCCTGGCCGGCCTGCTGCCGGCGCGGAGCGCCAGCCGGGTGACTCCGCTCGAGGCGCTGCGGCCTTCGATGGCGGAAACCGGAATGATCCGGAAAATCGGGATCGGATCGATCATCGGGATCGCGACCCTGATCCTGACGAGCCTGGCGCTGCTCTCGGGCAACCAATCGCTCATCGCTCCCAGCGGCTTTCTGTTCCTGATCGGCCTGGTGCTGGTGGCGCCGATCCTGATCCGGCCGATAACATTCGTCTTCAGCCGGTTCATCGGGTGGATTTATGCCCGCCGCGGCATCGGCGAACTGGCGCAGGGCAATCTGGTCCGTCAGCCGTCGCGCACGGCGGTGACCGTTTCCGCCACGATGCTCGGGCTGGCTGTCATCGTCGCCGCCGGCGGGATGGTCGCGAGTCTCTCAGTGGTCATGTACGACATGATGCGCAAAAGCCTGGGGAGCGACTACCTCCTCATCCCGCCCTCCATCTCGGTTTGGAACACCAACGTCGGGGCCGGGCCGGAGTTTGCGGACCGGCTGCGCGGCGTCGAGGGGGTTGGAGACATCAGCACGTTCCGTTTTGCCGGCACGAAAATCAACGACACCGGGGTCTCGCTGCTGGGCATAGACCCGGTGGTGTTCCCCAGGGTCAGCGGCCTGTACTTCATCCAGGGCGATGAATCCGCCTACCGGGAACTGGCCGGCGGCCGCGCCATGATCGTCAACGCATCGTTCCTCACGGCCACCGGCGCAAAGGTCGGCGATTCGGTGGACCTGCTTACCTCCGGCGGGCCGGTGGCTTATGAAATCGTCGCGGTCGCGACCGACCTGCTCAACGTCAAGGTCACCACGGCGTTCATCTCGCAGGCGAACATGGCGGCCGACTTCGGCAAGACCGAGGACGTGTTCCTCCAGCTCAACCTTGCGCCCGGGGCGGATAGAACGGCGGTCGACCCCCAAATCAAAGCGATCGCCGCGGACTACCCGCAGTTCTCGCTCATCTCTGGGCGGGCCTACTATGAAACCATGATGGCCCAGTTCGAAGCGGCGTTCTCGGCCATGTATGTCCTGTTCGGGCTGCTGGCGTTCCCCTCCTTCATCGCGATGCTCAACACCCTGGCAATCGGG
>CAZYSF010000200.1:0-6102 GCA_964649635.1 uncultured Anaerolineales bacterium
GACCTACACCGGCGCGGTCGCCGGCGTGGTCGAGGATGAACTCTACAGCGGCATGTGGCACGTCCAGCTCAGCGGGTCACGCCTGTTCGCGGCCGACATCGCCGCACTCAAAGACAGCATCCAGATAGTCAACCAGCGGGTCGATATTCTCCTCCCCGAAACCAAGCTCATCGAATCCCCGATGGAGGCCCTGGGCCGCTATCAGAAGAACACGCCCTCGCTGACTTTCCTGCTGTTCGCTTTCAGCGTTCCGATCATGGGGTTGATTGTTGTTTTCATCGGCCTTGTCACCGGCCTTTTCGTCGGTGAGCAGCGTTCCGAAATGGCCGTGCTGCGCAGCCGCGGGGCGAGCACCCTGCAGGTGGCATGGATATCCCTGCTGCAGGGAATCCTGCTGGCGGTCGCCGCGCTGACCGGCGGCGCGCTGCTCGGCGTCTGGATCGCGCATGCCATCGGCCGCGCGCATAGCTTTCTGAACTTCAGCGGCACCGACGGCCTGCGGATCGGGATGACCTCCTCGGTCCTCGGGTACGGCGTGCTCGGGATCGCGCTGATCCTGCTGGCGCTGATCATGGCTCCGACTCTCGGCGCCGCCGCGAATACGATCCTTTCCTACAAACGCGAGCGCGCGCGCATCCTGCAGCAGCCGTGGTGGCAGCGGTATTGGATCGATCTCATGCTGATCATCCCGGCCGCCTACGGGTTCTGGACTCTTCACCGGCAGAATCAACAGGCGGCGGGCGGGGCGGAGGGCATCCCCAATCCGCTGCAGAATCCGCTTCTGCTCCTGGTCCCGGCGGCCGGTATTTTCGCCGCCTCGCTCCTGGCGCTGCGCATCATCCCGCTGGTGATGGTTTTCATCAGCCGGGTTCTGCGCGCGACCAGGAACGTCGGGATGCTGATGGCTGCCCGTTACCTCTCGCGGACACCGGCGTTCTATACCGCGCCGCTGATCCTCTTGATCCTGACCCTCGGGCTTTCGGCCTTCACCGCCTCCCTCGCCCGGACCCTCGACAGCCAGTTGGAAAAGCAGATGCATTATCAGGTCGGGGCCGATTTGTCGGTCGAAGAGGCCGGCACGACGGCCGTCTCGCCGTCCTCAGCGGGCGGGATATACACCTTTCCGCCCGTGGAGGAGCATTTGTTCATCCCGGGTGTGCGGGCCGCCACGCGGATCGGGCGCTATCCGGCCACGTCGATCTTTTCCGACGGCGCCGTGGAAGGAACCTTTCTTGGGATCGACCGGCTGACTTTCCCCTCGACCGCCTTCTGGCAGCAGGATTTCGCGTCCGAATCCCTGGGCGCGCTGATGAACGCGCTCGGCGCCTCGCCGGACGGCGTGCTCATCCCCCGCAGCCTGCTCGAAGATAAAAAATTGCAGATCGGCGATCCGATCACCGTCAGCGCCAAGGCGACCGCGCAGGAATCGATCGTCCTCAAACTCACCATCGCCGGGACGTTCGACCTGTTTCCCACCTGGTACGCGGAGAACGGAACTCTGTTCGTCGGCAACCTGGACGAACTCTATCTGCAGGCGGGCACCGAGTTCCCGCATGAGGTTTGGATGGGAACCGATGCCGGAACCGATCCGGAGGACGTGATCTACGCGATCCGCGGGTACGGCATCATGCTCGACGAAAAAGCGGATCAGACCCGCCTGGTGGAAACCGGATTGAACACCTTCATCAACGGCTGGTCCTCCGCCCGGATGAACATTCTCGCCCAGCAGAGCCGCCCGGAACGGCAGGGGCTGTTCGGCCTGCTTTCGGCCGGCTTCCTCGCGTCCGCGCTGATGACCGCGCTGGGCTTCCTGCTGTATGCGCTCTTTTCGTTCCGCCGCCGCTTTATCGAGATGGGCATGCTGCGCGCAATCGGCCTTTCGATCCGGCAGATGATCGGGCTGCTGGCGGCCGAACTTGCGTCGCTGATCCTTCTGGGGATGGGCGTCGGCACGCTGCTGGGAGTGGCGGCGAGCCGCCTGTTCGTCCCGTTCCTGAAGATGGGCGCGACGACCGAAGCCTTGTACCCGCCGTTTCAAATTGAAATCGCCTGGGTCTCGATCTTTGAAATTTACTTCCTGCTGGCCGTGCTGTTCCTGGTGGCGCTTGGGGTGCTGGTGGCGTTGCTGGGGCGGATGAAGATCTTCCAGGCGATCAAGCTCGGGGAGGCGATCTGATGGCCGCTGAACCGTTCATCCTTTGCGAAAACCTGGTCAAGATCTACCGGATCGAGGAAGCCCACGGTTCCTCCGCCAAATCGACCGAAGTCCAGGCGCTGCAGGGTTTGGATCTGACCGTGGCGCGGGGCGAAATGGTCGGCGTGGTCGGCGCGAGCGGCAGCGGGAAATCCACCCTCCTGAACATCCTTGGCGGGCTGGACCGGCCCACCGGCGGGCGCGCGTTCGTCGACGGCAAGGAACTCGGGCGGATGACCAGGGCCGAACTCGACCATTACCGTCTGGAGAAGGTCGGATTCGTCTGGCAGCAGGCCGGGCGCAACCTGATACCGTATCTGACCGCGCTGGAAAACGTCGGCTTGCCGCTGATGATTTCCGGCCGGCTTGACCAAAACGCGCGTCGGCGCCCGGCGGAACTCCTGCGCATGGTGGAACTGGAAGAGCGCGCGCATCACCGCCTGGAGGAGCTTTCCGGCGGCGAGCAGCAGCGCGTGGCGATCGCCATCGCTCTGGCCAACCAGCCGTGCCTGCTCCTGGCGGACGAACCCACCGGCGAGCTGGATACCGCCACGGCCCAGACGATCTTCGATCTGCTGCGCAAACTCAATCAGATGCTCAAGCTGACGATCGTCATCGTCAGTCACGACACCACCATCGCCAACCGCGTCGACCGGGTGGTGGCCGTGCGTGACGGAAAGCTGGCAAGCGAGACCGTCCGCAAGACGGTCAAAGGCGCCGGGAAGGGCGAGGAGCATCACCTGGTGGAACTCCTGGTTCTGGATTCCGCGGGGCGGCTGCAGATCCCGCGCGAGCATCTGGAGCGTTATAAAATCCAGCGCCGGGTCCAACTCGAAGAAACGCGGCGCGGGATCCTGATCCGCCCTCCGGAATATGAGACCGGCGCTTCGGAAGCGGCCGGCGCCGGTTCCGCGGAACCGGCGGTTTCGGAATCCGCAGCCGCTTGGGATGATGCGCCCGAACCCTGGAACCTCGCCGATCGATCCCGGCAGGCCGTCCTCCGTGTGTGGAACCGCATCCGTCCCGGGAAGAAGCCCGTCCGGGATGAGAAGGAGGGAGGCGCATGAGCACCGCTGCCGAACTGGCCATCGAAACCAAAGATCTCTGGCGCGTGTATCCGTGCCGGTCCGGCGCGGGGGAGGGCGTTCCCGCGCTGCGCGGGATCGACATGAACGTGAAGACCGGTCAGTTTGTCGTTCTGCGCGGCCGTTCGGGAAGCGGCAAGACCACGCTCCTGAACATCCTAGCCGGCCTGGACCGGCCGACCTCCGGATCGGTGAGCGTCCTCGGGCACAACCTGGCCGAGATGAGCGAACAGGAGCTCACGATCTGGCGCCGGGAGCAAATCGGATTGGTCTTTCAATCCTTCGGCCTGCTGGCAACCCTTTCCACGTATGAAAACGTGGAACTGCTCCTGCGGATCAAGGGCAACGATCCGCAGGCAAGTCACAAGCGGACGATGGAGGTCCTGGAGATGGTGGGCCTCACCCGCTGGCGCGACCATCGCCCGTATGAAATGTCCGGCGGGCAGCAGCAGCGCGTGGCGATCGCGCGCGCGCTGGCCAACAATGCCCGGTTGATCATGGCCGATGAGCCGACCGGCGAACTGGACAGCAAGACGGGGCATGAGATCCTCAGCTTCCTGCGCAACCTGGTGGATACCACCCGGATCACGCTGCTCATGGCATCCCACGATCCGCTGGTCGACAAATACGCCCAGCATGTGCTGACCCTAAAAGACGGCATGATCGCCGCGCCTGAAAAGAAGAAATGAATCCCGCGCCTTCGGGCGGATAGGACTTTTAGATGAAACGGTCGCTTTCGATTATTTCCTTTTTCTTAATCCTGCTCGCGGGCTGCGCCCCGGCGGCCTCCGTCACCCCGCCTGCGATTACACCTACTGCGCGGACGGCGGCGTATCTGGATTCCAGCCGGCCGGTGGAAGCCCGGGTGGCGGACCTGCTGGGGCGGATGACGTTCGAGGAAAAAATCGGGCAGATGACCCAGGTGGCGACCGATATCATCATGACCGGCGATATCAACCGCTACCTTCTGGGGTCGATCCTTTCCGGCGGAGGCGGCATACCTTTGGAAAACTCCCTTTCGGGCTGGATTGACATGGTCGACGGGTTCCAGACCGAAGCGCTGACCACCCGGCTGGCCATCCCGATCCTGTACGGGATCGATGCGGTCCACGGGCTGGGACACATGAAGGGCGCGACGATCTTCCCGCAGAATATCGGGCTGGGCGCGGCGAACGACGTGGAGATGATGCGCGCGATCGGCCGGGCGACCGCGGAGGAAATGCTGGCCGCCGGCCTCACCTGGAATTTCGCGCCGGTGGTGGCCGTTCCCCAGGATATCCGCTGGGGGCGGACGTATGAAGCCTACGGCGAGGAGACCGGTCTGGTAACCGCGCTAGGCGCGGCGTATATAGAGGGATTGCAATCGGTTTCGGAGAAGATCGTTGCCGCGCCGGGGCAGACGATCGGCGTCCTCGCCACCGCCAAACACTTTCTCGGAGACGGCGGAACACTCTGGGGTTCCCCGGATCAGGTCAACCAGGGCGTCCGCTACATGCTCGACCAGGGGAACATGCAGGTCAACGAGGAGACCCTGCGCGCGCTTTTCCTGCCGCCGTATGCGGCGGCTGTGGATGCCGGCACCATGTCGATGATGGTTTCCTTCAGCAGCTGGAACGGGACGAAAATGCACGCGCAGCGCTACCTGATCACGAGCGTCCTGAAAGGCGAACTGGATTTTCAGGGATTCGTCGTTTCCGACTGGGCCGGCATCAATCAGATCGAACCCGACGACTATTACGAATCGGTTGTGACGGCCATTAATGCCGGGATCGATATGGCGATGATCCCCGATTCGTACACCAATTTCATCAGCACCGTCAATCAGGCGGTTAAGAACGAAGATATCACGCTGGGGCGGATCGACGATGCGGTCACCCGGATCCTGCGCGTAAAATTCCTGCTCGGTTTGTTCGACCACCCGTATGCGGATCCGGCGTTTCAGCCGACCATCCGCTCGAGCGAACACCTCGCGCTGGCCGAGCAGGCCGTCCGCGAGTCGCTCGTGCTGCTGAAGAACGACGCCGGCGCGCTGCCGGTAAACCCGGATGCCTCCAGGATCCTGGTCGCGGGCGTCGCCGCGGATAATACCGGGCTGCAGTCCGGCGGCTGGACCCTCGGCTGGCAGGGGATCAACTCCAACGATGTGGTCGGTTCGACCATCCTAGACGGCATCCGGATGCGGGCGGGAAGCACGGCCGAAGTGCTCTACCGCAGCGCCGGGATGTTCAACGATCTCGCCGGAAAGGCGCCGCTCGGGATCGTGGTGGTCGGCGAAACCAGCTACGCGGAAGGCGTCGGCGACAAAGCCGACCTGCGGCTTTCGCAGGATGATATCGATGTCATCGGGCGGATGCGGCAAAAAGTGGAAAAACTGATCGTAGTGATCATTTCCGGAAGACCCCTGGTGATCACCGGCGAGTACCCGATCGCGGATGCGTGGGTGGCCGCCTGGCTTCCGGGCTCGGAAGGCGCGGCGGTGGCGGATGTGCTGTTCGGCGGGTATCCCTTCACCGGCCGGACGCCGTTTTCCTGGCCGCGCTCGAATGAGCAGTTGCCGATCAACGTCAATAATTCCGCTGGACTGACCGGCTGCCAGGCGCCGCTGTTCCCGTTTGGGTACGGTTTGGGCGCCGCGTCCGAGGCGCCGATCGAGTGGATGGCGTGCGAGGCGGTTGCGGGATGAACAAAGGAAGACCGACGCGGTTCGTCATCCCCGCATGTGCTTAGCGGGGACCGCGTCGGTCTGGGAATTATCATGCCCGCATATTCCTAGCGGGCATCCAGGGGTATTTATTTTATTGACGAAGTAATGTATGGCTCTCC
>CAZYSF010000201.1:0-7821 GCA_964649635.1 uncultured Anaerolineales bacterium
CCCGGTAAGTTCCGGTTTCGACGAAGATCGAAAGCCGGTTTTTCCGCGCGTAGGCGCGGATGGCGCGCTGCTTGACCAGGTGCGGCGGCGGAACCGGCCGGCCGGCCAATATCCATCTCAGTAGAATTCTGGCGTCCCGCAAAATGGGATAGCCGGGGAACCGCTTAAGTAATTCTTTCATCATTTCCCTGGACCGCCGTGCATGCTGAACTTCAACCGCGGAGGAATCATTGCCCGGAAAAATCCTTGCCGGCGCCGAAAAGCATCCTGCCAGGCATTTTACCCGAATGTCTCCAAAGAGGAAATCATTTTCCGGGATGGCAATTGAAAATTCTCCATAACTTCCCCACATTTCCACAAATTCTTCTACATGTTCTCCGGATATAGTTTGATCCGCGAACCAACTGGGAGCAGAGAGGCTTCGCTTCGCTTTCCCTCTTTTCTCTCCCATCGCTCCCCTGTAAAAAACGCAGGGCAGGCGCGCGGGGGAAGCGTTCAGCATGACATTCCCTGGCTGTCGTTAATCTTTCCTTTCAATGGAGGGCGAATTATGAAGAGGATCCAAAGACGGCAATTTATTACAGCGGCGGGCATCGGCCTGGGAGCGGCGGCAATCACCTGCGCCGGGCTGGGGTATCTTGCCGTCCGGCCGCCCAACCAATCCGTGGATTTTTATCAGCACTCCGAAGGCGGAGAGGAGCGCAACCATATGAAGCGCAAAATTCTCATTGCGTACGCATCCAGGCTAGGGTCGACCGGCGGTGTCGCCCAAGCGATCGGCGGGGAACTGACAGCCCGGGGAAACGTCGTGGATGTGAAATTGGCTAGTGACGTGCAGGATGTGTCTTCCTATGAGGCCGTTCTTCTGGGGAGTGCGGTGCGGATGGGGCGCTGGCTTCCCGAAGCCATTGCCTTCCTGCAACATAATATCAATTCCCTGGCGTCAAAATCCATTTCCTACTTTACCGTGTGCATGACGATGCATGCGGATACGCCGGAGAATCGCGCGCGCGCGCAGGGCATAACAAGCGCCGCCCGCGCCCTACGGGAACCCGCGGCGGAAGGATTCTTCGGCGGGCGGATGGACTACGGCAAACTCTCGTTCATGGAGCAAACGATCCTGCGCGCGAAGAAAACCCCGGAAGGAGACTTCCGCGACTGGGATGCCATCCGCGCGTGGGGGCAACAAATCCCGACCGGCTGATCGCAGCGGATGGGGCGTTTGGGGGTTTTGCGACCAGGGTTTGTGGATTCGGGAACGATGAAAAGAAATAATCCGTTGAAGGAGCGTATAGGGATATGACGTCATTCAAGGGAGACGCCCGGGGGTGGTTATGGCTTACCGCGCCGATCGTGCTGCTTTTATTCATCGCAGCGGGGAGCGGGATTCTATTCGGCGCTCAGCTCTACACCCGCGTTCCACCGAATATCCTGGCGCAAGCCTTGGGGCAGGATCTTTTTTCCCTGCTCGTGTCGCTCCCCGGCCTGGTCATCAGCGCCATCCGTGCCGGCCGCGGCTCGCTGCGGGCACGGATGGTGTGGTTGGGAATCCTCGGATACCTTCTCTATACCTATGCGTTCCTGGCATTCAACGTTCACTTTAACATTCTCTTCCTGGTGTACGTGGGCCTGCTGGGCTGCTCGGCATATGCTTTCCTGGGCGGAATACTTGGCATGAAGATTGAAAGACTCACGCCGGGCGATAACAAAGACCACACCGCAAAGGTCGTCAGCATTTTCCTGGTCATGGTGATGGTCTTGTTCTATGTCAATTGGTTAAGTGAACTCGTTCCGGCGCTTTGGCTGGGCGACGTGCCGCGTTTGGTGCGTGAATTGGGAGTACCCGCATATGCCATCCACGTGCTCGATATGGCTTTTCTGCTTCCGGCATTCGGCATTTCCGCCTGGGGCTTGTGGCGAAGGAAACCTTGGGGAATGCTCTCAGCGGGGGTTTTGCTTATCCTGATATTAACCCTCGGCGGCGAAATTTTAACTTTATCCGCGGTCGAATGGCTGGCGGGATTTCCGGTGCCGGCGGGAAGGTTTATCCTGTATGCCGTCCTCCTATTGATTGATCCTATCCTCTCGATCGGGTACTTGAAGCGGATCCCCGCAGAGCTCCCGCATCCATGACCCCGATGGATTCGGGAATGCCTCCCATCCATCCCATGATGCAAGGATTCTTTTTCGACCGGTTTCCGTGAACGGGATTGTGAACGCGGGGGATGAGAAAGAAACGGCGGGGGTAAATCAGACGCCGTGGATTTCCCGTAATACGTCCGCCAGTACATCGCAAAATACATACCCCGCCTTGGGCGGCTTGCCGTCCAGGCCTTCGATCATCTTGCGCAAGTTCGGCGGCAGTTCAATATGATACCCGATCCAGCGCGCGCCGGAGATCGTCACCGCGGCGCTGGCTTTGTAATAGATCGTTTCGTAATCCCCGCTGACCGTGAACTTCTGCAGCGCCTCGACGGTCCGGAACGCCGCCGCAAGTTTTTCCGCCAGCGCTTTGGCGAATCCGGAGGTCTCGCCCCCTCCGGAGGATATTTCGATGCTGCTGCGCGCCTTCTTCCCGTTGTGGCCGTGGATTTCCACCAGCACCTTCGGATTCCACGCGGCGATCTGCATCGAGTAATCGCTGCGGAAGAATTTGTTGGAGTCGACCGGGTAATTGCAGGCGATGACGCAGCAGCAACGCAGCTGTTCGGCCAGGTAGCGCCCGATGAATCCCGTGTTCTCGTCGGCTTCCTGGTGTTCGAGGCAGGGCAGCGTTTCCTTTCCCGCCGGCGCGTGGTGCGGGACCGCGACGACAATGCCCTTCTTCGGACGGTCTTTGATCATCAGCAGCGAGAGGTCGGTGATTTCGAGCAAGGCTTCCTCGTCCATGGATCCCTCCGCTTTCCGCAATGCCAACGCCCCCCGGCGCCGGTATTGTACACGAATCGCCTGCCGCGGGCTGCGCGCATTCGCCGGGCTTATCCGCCGGCTTCTGGCGGCGGCGCGCCCAGCGCGGAAAGCGCCTCCATCGCGCGCTTTCGATCCTCCCATGGGACGAATAAATGATCGTGATAATACCCGGAAACGGGATTGACGCTGATCCCCTCCCGCGCCAGCGCGGAGGTGATCGCCGCGAGGAATCCCACCGCGTGCAGCGAGGAGTGCACCATCAGCGTGATGCAGCCCCACGCATCCCCGGCCGGCCAGCCCGCATCCCGCGCCTGGGTTTGCGTGGCGATCACCGTCACGCCTTCCGATTCGCAAAACGTGCCCATCGGGATGAAGGCCAGGCCGGCGAGCGCCGGACGCGGAATGGAGGTGAAAACAAACGGCTGGCCGATGAGCGCCGGATGCATCGACTGCAGCAGTGCGGAAAGGTCGGAAAGACCATCAGCGTGTGAACGGTCCATATAAGTTCCCTCCAATTTTTCCTGGCGCAATCCCGCGGGCTTTTACCGGCCGCGGAAAAACGCCTAGTATCCTTGCGGGAAGCGAAACCGCGAAGCCTGTCCGGTGGTCCGTCGGGGCAAATCTCCGGTTTTCGACGGTTGCGGAGATTGTCGCGCTCCCGGAGCCTGCCCTGAGCGCCCGCCCTCCGCCTGCACTCGTGCCCGCCCCCCGAAGAGCAGCCTTGCTCGATTCTGGTCATGAGCAGTGATGACTGCGAATCGGGGGAGCGATGAGAATTCGCGAGCGGGGTAACAAAGAGACCGTTCGCGCGCATGGGAATGACGGCCGTTTCGGTTGACACCGGTTCCCGGCAAGGTTATATTGTAGTGGAAGGCGCGCCGCGCCGGAAATGACCATGCCCACGACCAAAATCATCGACCGCGTCGCCATCATCACCCTGCAGGGCGGGACCGCCGATGCGCTTACCCGCCGCCTGACGGAAGCGGGGTTCCAGGTCACCATCATTGAGAGCCGCGGCGGGTTCATCGTCGAGCCCGCCTCCACCCTGCTGATCGGTTTCTCCAGCGCCGACCAGGATACCCTCCTCCAACACACCCGCGAACTGTGCGGCACCCGCAAGCGCCTGATCCCGGTCCAGCCCGACGGCTCGCTTCTGCCCGCGCTGCCGCTGATGATCGAAGCCGAGGTCGGCGGCGCCTCGGTGATCGCCTTTCCCGTCGAACGATTCATCCCGCTCTAAGAGGCTCCGCGATGAAACTCCTCATTGCCGTGATCCGCGATGTCGACGATACGGCGCTCACCGAGCGCCTGACCGAGCGGGGATTCCGCTTCACCCGGATGGCCTCCACCGGCGGCTTCCTGCGCAAGGGCAACGTCACCCTGCTGATCGGCCTGCCGCAGGAAAAGGTCGACGAAGTGGTGGACATCTTCCGCCAGACCTGCTGCCCGCCCGAAGCCGGCCGGAACCGTGCGGTCCTCTTCGTCGTCGATTCGCCGGTCTTCGAACAGATATAATCCCGCCCGGCCCTTTCCCCCTCCAATGCCATTCCTGACCGCTTTCCGGGATTCGGAAAAACTCTGCGCACCGGTGCGCCCATGCCGGCCAACGGTCCGCGCGGCCTGCTCCGGCTTCCTTGGAGCACAAATCCGTGGCCGGTAATTCCGCCGGCGCCGCCCCGCCCTCAGCCGTTCCTCCCCCGGCCGACCGGCTATCCCGCCTGCGGAGTGAAGCCGCGCTGATCAGCGCCGGCGGGCGCTGGGTCGGAGAGCTCTCCCAGGCGGTCCAGAGAAACCTGCGCTGGTTCTGGTTTGACGGCGCGTTCGCGCTCGGCATAGATTCGATCGTCAACACGTATCTCTTATTGTATGCCGTTGCCCTCGGCGCCTCGAACGCGCAGATCGGCCTGCTCGGCGCGCTTTCCGGCCTCGGCGCGGCCCTGGCCCTCCTTCCGGGCGCCCTGCTGGTCGAGCGGATCGGCCGCCGCAAAGAGATCACCCTGGCCGCGGGCGGCGCGGTCGGACGGATCGCGATCCTGCTCTTGGTGCTGCTGCCGTTCGCGCTTCGGGGGGAGGCGGCGGTCTACCTGTTCATCGGCCTGGTGGTGGTGCGGGATACGTTCGGCAACCTTTCGCTGCCCGCCTGGACCTCCCTCGCGGCCGATATCGTCCCCCCGGGCCAGCGCGGGCGCTACTTCGCCTCACGCAACATTGTCATGACCATTTTCGGCATGGTCACCGCATTCGTGGCGGGCGTGATCATCAACCAGAGCGGATCCCCGCAGGGGTACCAGTGGGCGTTCCTGCTCGCGTTCGGATTCGGCGCCGCATCGTGGTTCTGTTTTTCCCGGATTAAGGATCCTGCCCCGCGACCGCCGCCGCGCGCGGTCCGCGCCGGCTCCCCGCCGCTTTTGGGCGGCATCCTCACCCATAAACCGTTTCTCGCGCTCTGCCTGCACAGCGCGGTGTGGAATTTTGCGCTGAACGTCGCTGGGCCTTTCTTTAATATTTATCTGGTTCACGATCTGCGGGCCAGCATGATCCAGGTCGGGATCCTCACCGCCGCGACCAGTCTCGCCAGCCTGCCCGCGCTGCGGGTCTTCGGCCCGCTCGCCGACCGCTGGGGTCCGCGCCGGATCATCCTCATCACCAGCCTGCTCATCCCGATCCTGCCCATCGCCTGGATCTTCGTCCCTTCGCCGTGGCACGTCCTGTGGATCAACCTGGCTTCGGGCGTGCTGTGGTCCGGGTTCAGCATGTGTGTCCTCAACCTGCTGCTGCAGATCGCGCCGGAAACCGAGCGCGCGCGCTTCAGCGCCGTGCATCAGATCGTCGTCGCCGTCTCGCTCGCGCTCGGGGCGGCCTTCGGCGGCTGGGTGGTGACAGCCTTCGGGTATAAGGCGGTGTTCGCCATCTCCGGGATCGGGCGCTTCATCGCCGCGCTGATCTTCGCGAAGTTTGTAACGGAGACGATACCCCTCCCTGCCCTCCCCAAAATAGGGATGGTGGCCGAAGCCCGGGAGGGGGGACAATAGACAGGATTGACTGGAGTTTTTCAGGATTTACAGGATTATTAATAATTGCTCAGCCTGCGCCACGTTATTACAAATCCCGAGTGAAAGAGCACATTGCGCTGGTTTGGTCGTCATTCCCGCGCCCGCCCTCGCAGAGTGCGCAGGTTCGGTTTTGTACTTAGAACCTGCGCGAAAACGGAGCGGGGGTGTTCTCAGCGGGAATCCAGGGTTTTCATGAGTGGATGCCCGCTAGGTACACCCCCACTCGCGAAACCTTCGCATCGGAGGGTCACCGATGTTCATCGCTCGGGGGGCATGCGCGGGCATGACGATTACTGGAGTCCTAGTGATTCATTTATCGCACCGGTGAAATGATCAGGAAATAGACCGCCGCCGTAATAGCCGCGAGGATCAGAGTCGACGCCGCCAGCACAACGAGCAGCCGGATCCAGCGCGTTCCAGTCGCCTTCTCCCGCCCCGCCGGAATGCGCAGCGCGACAATCGTAATATTGTCGTGCCCGCCGCGCGACCGGGCGAGTTCGATCAATTCGTGAATTGTGCGCTCGAGTTTATTATGCCGCAGCGCTCGGCCGATCTCCTCTTCCTTGACCAGATCGCTCAATCCATCCGAACAAAGCACCAGCGCGTCGCCGGCTTCCAGCGTCATCCCCTGGTGTTCGGCGCTGCCGGGTGTTTCGCCGCCCGCGTCCAGCCGCAATCGCTGGTCCGGCTCCGGGTCCAGTTTGCCGCCCAAATGGCGCCGCAGGACGTGCGCGTTCGGGTGGATGCGGGCCTGGGCGGGCGTCAGCAGTTTGGAATCGATCGCGTCCTGGACCCAGGTATGATCAATGCTGGCCTGGAAGGTTTTTCCGTCCCGGCGCATGTAGATCCGGCTGTCACCGATGGTAACCGTGTACAGGCGCCGCCCGACCAGCCACGCGCCGGCCAGGGTGGTCGCCATCCCCTGCAATTCGGGGTCCTCCCGGGCGCGTTCGAACACCGCCCGTCCGGCGCGCACCGCCATCTGCGGCAGAGCCCTGGCCGGATTGGCGCACGGATCCGCCTGCACCTCGCGCGCGATCTCGTCCACCACCATCTGCGAGGCGACCTCGCCGGCGGCATGCCCGCCCACCCCGTCGGCCACCAGCGCCAGCACTCCCGGCGTACCGTTGCAATCCAGCCGGACGACCGCATACCGGTCCTCGTTGTTGGCGCGCACCCGGCCGACATTGGAATCCGCCGCCGCTTCCGGCTGCGTTTGCGGGTTTTTATCCATCGCAATTCTCCTTGGCGGGTGCGCACGGTTTCAACCGCACGCGGAACGCGGCGCGCCCGAAATTCAGGCGGTCCCCTTCCCGCAGCGAAACGCCCTCCGGCGGAACCTCTTCGAAGTTTCTCCAGGTTCCCGCGGCCGAGCCCAGATCGAAAACCCACGGGCGGCCGTCGCCCATCCGCACGATCCGCCCGTGACGCGCGGATACCGACGGATCCGCAAGGACGATCCCGGCCGATTGCGGATCGCGGCCGAGGATCACATCCTGCGCCAGGATATCGATTTTACCCTCAACCCCGCCGAGCATCTCCAGCACGGCATACGCCTCCGCCGGCGGTTCGGGCGGTTTTGGATTCCTTTGCCCGGTCCGGCGCGGGCGTTTTTTTAATCCCCCCGCCGGCCGATCCGGCGCGGACGGTTCGCCGGAAAAAAGCAAATCGCCGGCGGATCGGGCCGCGCGCACGCGGTTCCAATTCACCATCGCCGCGAGGAATACCCCGACCGCGGCGGCGATCGCAAGCAAAATCGCGACCGGGAGCAGGTATTTCTTCCGGAAGACATCCCAAATGGATGGGCGCTCGACGGTCAGCAAAAACTCCCGCTCCGCCGATTGGCCCTCCAGCCCCA
>CAZYSF010000202.1:0-2458 GCA_964649635.1 uncultured Anaerolineales bacterium
CCCGTAACTTCGAAGGCCGCCAGGGAAAAGGCGGACGGACGATGCTGGCCAGCCCGATCACCGCGGCGGCCGCCGCCGTCACGGGCGCCGTCGCCGATCTGCGCCCGATGCTACAGGAAGGTGCTTAGTGGAACCGATCCGGAAAATCACCTCTAAAATCATCCCGCTTCTGGTCAACAATGTGGATACCGACCAGATCATTCCCGCCCGCTACCTCAAGGTGACGGACAAGGACGGCCTGGCCGAAGGGTTGTTTTCCAATTGGCGCTACCTGCCGGACGGGAAACCCGATCCGGAATTTGCGATGAACAAACCGGAATACCGCGGGGCGAGCATCCTTCTGGCGGGGGATAATTTCGGCTGCGGCTCCTCGCGCGAGCACGCCCCTTGGGCGCTGCATTCGGGAGGCATCCGCGCGGTCATCAGTACCTCCTTTGCGGACATCTTCCGCAGCAACGCGCTCAAGAACGGCGTATTGCCGGTGGTGGTGGACACAGCGATTCATAAAAGCCTGGTCGATCTGGTCGAGGAAGCGCCGGCGGCGCCGGTCACCATTGACCTGGAAAATCAGAAGGTCCTTCTTCCCGGCGGTGTGGAAGCGGCGTTTACGGTCGATACGTTTTCAAAAACGTGCCTGCTCAAAGGGATGGATGTGCTCGAATACCTGGCGGAATTTCTGCCGCAAATCCGGGCCTATGAAGTGCGCCACGACATTGAATTCGCCGCGGCCGGAAAGGCGGCTTGATGGTCGAGATCTACGATACCACCCTGCGCGACGGCGCCCAGCGGGAGGGAATCTCCCTTACCTGCGACGATAAAATCAAAATCGCCCGCAAGCTGGATGAACTCGGTGTGGCCTACATCGAAGGCGGCTGGCCGGGGTCCAACGCCAAGGATATTGAATTCTTCGAGAAAGCCAAATCCATAAAGTGGCGTACGGCAAAAATCGCCGCCTTCGGTTCAACCTGCCGGGCGGGCGGCCGGCCGGAGCACGACGAGAACATCCAGGCACTGCTCAAGGCGGCCACCCCGGTGTGCACCCTGGTTGGAAAATCTTCAGCCCTGCACGTCGCGGAAGTATTGCGGACTACGAAGGACAACAACCTGCGAATCATCGAAGACAGCGTGGCCTATCTGAAAGCCAAAGGCCGCGAGGTGCTGTTCGATGCCGAGCACTTCTTTGACGGCTTCAAGGCGGATCCCGATTACGCGCTCGAGACGCTGCGGGCCGCCCGGCGCGGTGGCGCGCAAATCCTTGTGCTGTGCGAGACCAACGGCGGCGTGATGCCCTGGGAGGTGGAAGCCATTTTCCGCGCCGTGCGCAGCGCGGTTGACGCCCGGCTGGGGATTCACGCCCACAACGACAGCGAATGCGGCGTGGCCAACTCGCTGGTCGCGGTCCGGGAAGGCGCGGTCCAGGTGCAGGGGACGGTGAACGGTTACGGCGAGCGCTGCGGCAACGCCAATCTCTGCTCGATCATCCCGGACATCGAACTCAAGATGAACAAACGCTGCCTTCCCAAGGGCCGGCTCAAGCATCTGTTTGAGACGGCGCATTACGTGGCGGAGATCGCCAATCTGTCCCCCGACGAGCATATTCCGTTTGTCGGAAAATCCGCCTTTGCCCACAAGGGCGGGATTCACGTCGCGGCCATGCGCCGCAGCGCGGTTTCCTACCAGCACATCGATCCGGCGCTGGTGGGGAATGAAATGCGAGTGGTGGTCAGCGAACTTTCGGGCAGGGGCAATCTGCTCAATAAGGCCGAGCAATTCAGCCTGCAGGCGGACGAAAAAGCGGTCGGGAAGGTCCTGGCGGAGATTAAGGAATTGGAGGCGCGCGGATTCTCCTTCGAGACCGCCGAAGCCTCGGTGGCGATGATGCTCAAACGCCACCAACCGCGCTATAAGCCGCCTTTCGAGCTGATCGATTTTTTCTGCGTGGTGGAGCACCGCCAGGGAAGAGGCCTGCTTTCGGAGGCGAATGTCAAGATCCGGGTCGGCGACGAGATCATGCACACCGCCGCCGAGGGGGATGGCCCGGTGAACGCCCTGGACGTCGCGCTGCGCAAGGCGCTGCAGCCGCGCTACCCGCAGATCAGGCTCTTCGAGCTGGTCGATTACAAAGTGCGCATCCTGGATTCCAACAGCGGGACGGGCGCGATCGTGCGGGTGTTGATCGACACCCAGTGCGACGGCCGGCGGTGGAGCACGGTCGGCGCCAGCGAGAACATCATCGAAGCTTCCTGGCGCGCCCTGACGGACGCGATCGAGTACGGATTGACGATGAAATGAATTGGGGCGGTTTGGCAGCCCTGCACATCCTTTTGCGCGGGGCGTAGTGAGACCGTCTTTGGGTCGAAAACCGGTGGTCTTGATACGCACAGAGCGCTACTCGACTACCTTTATCTCGTAAAGGAGATTCTTCATGGCAGGCAAAACGTATCGGATTGGCGTGATC
>CAZYSF010000203.1:0-7253 GCA_964649635.1 uncultured Anaerolineales bacterium
TGACCAGGCTTTCCAGCGCGCGCTTGCCCACCCGCCGCAGGTCCACCCTTCCGGCCAGGTCGTCGAGGGTTTTGAACATCCCGCTCCGCTCGCGCTCGACGAGGATCTCGTTCACGGCGCCCTCGCCCACGTTCCTAACCGCGCCCAATCCGTAGCGGATCGCATACCCGCCTTGGGGCTTTTGCTCGATAGTGAAATCCCACTCGCTCGAGCCGATGTCCGGCGGCAGGACGTCGATCCCCATCCGCCGGCAGTCGGCGATGTAGAAGCCCACCTTTTCGGTTTCATTCTTGGAAACCGAAAGCAGCGCAGTCATGAATTCCACCGGGTAATGCGCCTTGAGGTAGGCCGTTTGGGCGCAGATCACGCCGTAATCCGCCGCATGCGCCTTGTTGAAGCCGTAGCGGGCGAATCCCTCCCAGTCGTCGAAAATCTCGGCCGCCTGCGCCGCGGAAATCTTCACCACCCGGGCCGCGCCCTCGATGAACTTCGCGCGGTTCTTCCGAATCGAGTCGGCGTTCTTCTTGGAGACGGCTTTGCGCAGGTCGTCGGCCTCGCTGGGCGTGAACCCGGCCATCTCGATCACCGCGCGCATCAATTGTTCCTGGTAAATGAGGATCCCGTAGGTCTCGCGCAGGATCGGCTCGAGGGCCGGGTGCTTGTATTCCACTTCCTGGATCCCGTGCATGCGCTGGATGTAGTTCGGGATGTGCTCGATCGGGCCGGGGCGGAACAGCGCGATCATCGCGATCACGTGATCGAGCTTGGTCGGCTTCATCTCCATCAGGTAGCGGCGCATGCCGGAGCCTTCCACCTGGAACACCCCGTCCACTTCGCCGCGCCCCAGGAGTTCGAACACGGCCGGATCGTCGGTCGGGATCGTATCGAGGTCGAGCCCCACCCCGTGCCGTTCGCGGATCAGGTGGCAGGCGCGCTGCATGATGGTCAGGGTCGCCAGGCCGAGAAAGTCCACCTTTAAGAGGCCGAGCTTGTCGAGGATCTGCATCTCGAACTGGGTGATCGCCCCCATCGCGCTTTCTTCGAGGCTCCCGCGCGTAAGCCGGTGCAGCGGGACGTATTCCACCAGCGGCCGGTCGGAGATCACCACGCCCGCCGCGTGCGTCCCGGCGTTGCGGACCACGCCCTCGACCTGGATCGCGGTGTCGATCAGGTGGCGGATGTAATCGGTGCCGTCGTACGCTTCCTTCAGCGGCGGGACTTCCTTGAGCGCATCCGTGAGCGTGAGCGCCTTCCCCTGCCCGGCCGGGATCAGCTTGGCGAGCCGGTCCACTTCCGGTAGGGGAATGTCCAGCACGCGTCCGACGTCGCGCACCGCGGCGCGCGCGGCCATCGTGCCGAAGGTGATGATCTGCGCGACCTTGTCGGAGCCGTAGCGCCGGGCGACATACTCGAGCATCCGCCCGCGCAGGTCGTCCTGGAAGTCCAGGTCGATGTCGGGCATGCTCACCCGCGCCGGGTTGAGGAACCGTTCAAAAATCAGCCCTTGCGCGATCGGATCCACCAGTGTGATCGCGAGCGCGAAGGCCGCGAGCGAACCCGCCGCCGAACCGCGGGCGTTGTACCAGATCTTCTCCTCGCGGGCGTGACGGCACAGGTCCCACACGATGAGGAAGTAGTTTTCGAACCCCATCGAGTGGATGATGCCGAGTTCTTTTTCCAGGCGGGCCAGGATCTCGGGGGATTCGGCCTGCGATCCGTAGCGGTTCCGCAGGCCCTCTACGCATAGCTCGCGCAGGTAGCCTTCCGAGGTTTTGCCGTCCGGGACGGGGAACATGGGCAGGTGATACCCCTTGAAGCCCAGATCCACCGAGCAGCGTTCCGCCACGGCCAGCGTGTTGGAGATGGCGGAGGGCACCTCCGGAAACAGCGCCTGCATTTCCTCCGCCGTGCGCAGGTAGAAGGTGTTGCCGGGCATGCGCATCCGCTTGGCGTCGCTGACGACCGATCCGGTCTGGACGCACAGGAGGATGTCGTGGGCGACGCTGTCCTGCGGCATGACGTAATGCACGTCGTTGGTCGCGACCAGATCGATGCCGAAGCGCGGCGCGAGCGCAATGATTTTGCGGTTGACTTCGAGCAATTCGGGGATGTCGTGGGATTGCAGTTCGAGGTAGAAACGGTCGCCAAAGACCTCGCGGTACCAGCCGATCAGCCGCTCGGCCTCCTCCGTGCGCCCATCCGAGAGCGCCCGCGGAATTTCCGCGCCCAGGCAGCCGCTGGTGCAGATCAACCCTTCGGCATGCGCCGCGAGGTACTCGTGATCGATGCGCGGTTTGTAGTAGAAACCTTCGAGCTGGGCGGCCGTCGCGATCCGCAGCAGGTTCTTGTAGCCCGCATCGTTTTGGGCCAGCAGCAGCAGATGCGGCGGGTCGCGGTCCACCTGCCCCTGTTTGTCCGTCATCCCGCGCGGGGAAAGATACGATTCAACCCCGATCAGCGGGCGGATGCCCGCGTCCCTGGCGGCGTGGAAGAATTCGACCGCGCCGAACATCGTTCCGTGATCGGTGAGGGCGAGCGCGGGCATGCCGAGCTGCTTGGCACGCGCAATGAGGAGGGGGATTTTTCCCAGCCCGTCGAGCAGGGAGTATTCGGAATGTACGTGAAGGTGGACGAAAGACATGATCGCCGGGGTTCCGTGGTGAACGATCCGAGGTTTCGTGGATCATTATAGCACAGCGACGGGAAAATAATCCGAGAAGATAGTCAGAATTGGCTTAAATTATTTCGTGCGTTAGCCGGCGGTTGAATCGAGACCTCGAATACAGCATGTCCTACCATGACCAACGAGCCTGTCCCGAGCAAAGCGAGGGACCATGCCCGAGTGTACTAGTCGGGCATCCAGGGGTTTGTGCTCGTCATGCCGGCGTGTTTAATGCCGGCATCCAGGGATTCGAAAAAGACCGTCATGCCTGCGTGCTCGCAGCAGGCATCCGCCAGATTAATCCTTGCAGAGAAGAAGGTTGTCCGTGTTTTTTGTGGATCCCTGCTGCGATCACGCAGGGATGACGATCATTCGGCCTGGCGTTTTCTACACGTCCGACCGTCTCCAGCCCGCGGCCATCGCCTCCGCCTCGGAACAGAACCAGCGCTCGCCCTTCTCCGGTTCGATCACCGTTTGTTCGTAATACTTCCCGCCCGGGACGTGGTAAATCTTTTCCCCTTTGCTGTTGATGTTGCCTTTAATCACGCAGCCCGCCGGCGGGGTGATGCATCCTTCCAGGCACGTTCCGCCCTCGCGGGTGGAATACGTCGGCGACCCAAGCAGCCCCCAGATCCCCCGCTCCGCCGCGCGCGCCTCGTCTTGCGCAGCCTTGAAATCCTCGTCACAGGAGACATCCGGCGGATAATGCCCGGCGCGCGCGAGGCCCTCCCGCACCAGCTCGCGGCCGACGAACACTCCGTCCGCGAAGACGTGCCGCAGCAGCCTTCCATAACGGTCGGCCTCGGAAAGATCGCGGATCATCACGATCCGCTTCCCGCCGAGGAGCGCGGCGTTGGCCGCGCGCGATTCCTCCCCCAGCGGTTCGCCGTTCATCTCCGGCGCGTCGATTCCGATGTAGCGCACCCGAAATGTCACGCCGTTCACGTCCACTTCGATCGAATCGCCGTCGGTGATCCCGGTGACGACCGCCTCCTCGCGCTGGGCGGCCGCCGCCACGCACGGCGAACCCGGCGTCGCGGTGCCGATTTCCGTCGCCGCGGCGATGGACCGCGCGACAGCGGTCGGCGCCGGCGTCTGCGGAATGCACCCGGCCACAATGAAAAATAAATTCGGGATAAGACTAAAAAGGATTTTTCGGCGCATGAGCCCCCCCATGGAATAGGTATTGGCAATTGTACTCCTCTTTTCACCACGGATTACTCGGATGAAAATCGGATTTACCGGTTTTTCAATTATCAGGGTGTTGAAAAAGGAAAGAACAGGTGTCATTGCGAGCGACCGGAGGGAGCGAAGCAATCCCCCCTTCGGAAAAAAACGGGAGATTGCTTCGTCGCTTCGCTCCTCGCAATGACTTCCTCAACTTTTTTCAACATCCTGTTAATTCAATCCGTGGAATCCGGGGTGTTATCCGTGAAATCCGTGGTGAAATCAATCCCGGGTCTTTGGCATGGCAGGCAAAATCTCCGGCAGGCTATAATATTGCCACCTATGAGTTACTTGTATCCAAAGCGGCGCGGTCTGAATCTTATTGCCGTCATCGCCCTCGCGATCCTCGGAGCCGGAATCGGGCTGGCCGCCGCATTCCTTTCCTTCGCGCCGCGGGTGACCGCCGTTTCGCCCGCCGGGAATCTGCGGACAGGATTGTACGCGGCGATCGAAATCCGCTTCAGCACCCCGATGCAGGCGGCCTGCACCGCGGATCACTTTTCGGTTGATCCGGCGGTGGACGGCGAGCTGGAGATCGAGGGGGAAACGCTGCGGTTCACCCCGCGCAACCCGTGGCCTGCCGGAGGCAGCGTGCGCGCGGCCATCCGGGCCGGCGCCTGCAGCGCGCGCGGGCTGCCGCTCCTGGCCGGGCGATCCTGGGCTTTCACGCCGTCGCTTGTCCGGGTCGCCTATATTCCGAGCGGCGCATCCACCGGCCGCCTGATGGGGATCGACGCCGGCGGCGGCGATCCGCAAACACTCGCGCTCACGGCGCCACCCGTGCAGGATTTCGATATCTCCCGGCGCGGCGATATCGCCGTTCTCTCCACCGGCGCGTACAACCGGCCCGGCCAACTGTGGTTGTCCCATCTCGACGGGGAAGCGGCGCGGCTCCTGCTGGATTGTGGCCCGGATTCCTGCCGCGACCCGCTCATCTCCCCGGACGGCTCGCGGGTGGCGTATGTCCGCAAGGGCATCGGGGGCGGCCCGGACGATCCCGAGCATCCCCTCGAATCCTTCATCGAAATGCTGACCATCGCGGACGGCCGGACCCGGATCGTCTCCATTGCCGGGAACACATCCGATAATCCGGCCTGGTCCGCGCAGGGCTGGCTGTCTTATTACGACGGCACGCGCCAGGTGATTGTCATCGATGATCTGGCCGGCGGGCAGACGGCCGTCCCCAACACAACCGGCGCGGCATGGGATTGGCTGCCGGACGGATCGGCGATCATCTTCCCGGAAATTTCAGTGGAAGCGGAAGGGCCGGATGAAGAAACCGCGCCGCGCATTTTCAGCCACCTTTTCCGGGTCGACGTTAAAACCAATCTGCGCGCCAACATCAGCGGCGCCGACCTGCTCGAAGACGGCTCCCCCGCCGTCTCCCCCGATGGACGATGGCTTGCGTTTTCTAGAAATTTTTTCGACAACCGCTGGACGCCCGGAAAGCAATTATGGGTCATGGATCTCGGGACCGGAGCGCAGCGGCAAATCACCCGTTCGCCGGATTACACCCATGCTTCGATCCACTGGAGTCCGGACGGCGCGCAGCTCGTCTTCATGCTCTTCCACGAGACGGCTCCCGGCGATCCGCCGGAGATCTGGTGCCTTAACGCGGACGGATCCGATCCGCGGCGCCTGGTCGTCGGCGGCTTCCTGCCGAAGTGGCTGCCGTGAGCCCCCTCCTCACCCCCCAGCCCCCTCTCCCAGCTTATGCTGGGAGAGGGGGAGTAAGAAGATGAGGAATAAAAAAGGAGGATCCATTTAGGTCCTCCTCAATATCTTGTTCTTCCTTTTGTCATCGATAATAGACTCTCTCCCCGTGCAAAGCATAGGTCTTTTTTTTATAATTTTTCTTTGCGTTCTTTGCGCCTCTGCGGTTAAAGGGCTTTTCCTTCGATCGTGAAAAGCGTACCTACGAGACCATCCCCAGGTTCTTCCCCACCTTGGCGAACACCTCCAGCACGCGGTCCATCTGCGCGTCGGTGTGCGAGGCCATGTAGGACGTGCGCAGCAGTTGCGACCCCTGCGGCACGGCGGGGGAAACAACCGGGTTGACGAACACGCCCTCGTCGAACAGCGCCTTCCAGGAAAAGATCGTGCGCAGGTCGTCGCCGATGAGGATCGGGATGATCGGCGAGACCGTTTTGCCGATGTTGAATCCCATCCGGCGGAATTCGGCGCGCATCCGGTCGGCGATCGCGTTCAGCCGCTCGGTGCGCTGCGGTTCATCACGCATGATGTGCAGCGCTGCCAGCGCCGCGGCGGCGTTGGCCGGCGGAATGCTGGCCGAGAAGATCAGCGCTCGGGCGTGGTGCTTGATGTAATCGATCACCAGCTCGTCGCCGGCGATGAATCCGCCGAGCGAGGCGAAGGATTTGCTGAAGGTGGACATGATCAGGTCGACGTCCTTGGTCATCCCGAAATGCGCCCCGGTTCCCCGCCCCTTCCCCACCACGCCCATTCCGTGCGCGTCGTCCACCATCAGCCGCGCGCCGTATTTTTTGACGATCGGGACCAGCTCCGGCAGCGGCGCCAGGTCGCCGTCCATGCTGTACAGGCCGTCGACCACCACCAGCTTGCCCTTGTCGTCCGGCAGGGAGGCCAGCACCCGCTCGAGGTCCTGCATGTCGTTGTGCTTGAAGCGTTTGGTCTCGCCCCAGCACAGCCGCGCGCCGTCGACGATGCTGGCATGGTCCTCCTTGTCGAGGATCACGTACTCCCCGCGGCCGACCACGGCCGAGATCGTCCCCAGGTTGGTCTGCATCCCGGTCGAAAATACCAGCGCCGCTTCCTTGCCCACGAATTCCGCCAGCTCGCGTTCCAGCTGAATGTGCATCTCGAGCGTGCCGTTCAGAAAGCGCGATCCGGTGCAGGAGGTGCCGTATTGGCGGATCGCCTCCTCGGCCGCGTGGCGCACGCGCGGATCCATCGTCAGGCCGAGGTAGTTGTTGGAGCCGCACATGATCAGCCGGCGCCCCTGGAAGATCGCCTCGGTTCCCTCATTCCCCTCCATGGGGATGAAATACGGGTAGAACCCCGAAGACTTGGCTTCCCGGGCGTCCGTGAATTTTCCGCACTTCTCGAAGATATCCATCCCGACTCCTCTTTATTTTTGATGTGGGATCGCGCCCCGCCGGGACGCAGTTCCCATTATACGCGAGCGCGGTTTTTAGTTTCCGCGGCTTTCTTTTTTCGGATCGCGTCCGCCACCAGGAGATCGATCACCGGATACTGGAGCGGGCCGAGGATATTGGTGAGCCAGTAAAAGAGCATGGTGTCCCAGCCGGTGATGACGATGTACCGGTTGTGTTCCACCCCGGAGAGGATGTCGCGCGCCACCGCCGCGGGCGGATACTCCGTG